>CAMQOJ010000035.1 GCA_947003375.1 uncultured Lachnospiraceae bacterium | reverse complement strand
AGATCCTCATCTGTCTCGTGGGCTCGGAGATGTGTATAAGAGACAGGGGGAGGGCGGCACCTGCACCTTCAATCCCAGCCCGGACATCATCCACGGGCAGAAGACCATCTACGGCTCCTGGGTGACGTCGCTGTGGAAGATGGAGGAGCTGGTGGAGCGCCTGGTGCGCTGGGGCATCCATCCGGAGGATCTGATTACCCATGAATTTCCTATCGAAAAAGCGTCTGAGGCTTATCGGCTGATGGCGGAAGGGCAGTGCGGCAAGGTGGCGGTGACATTCCCGGAGTAGGTTCTCCGGTAATGCAGGGCAGTGGGAGGTTCGCGGGAGCAGACGGGGCGGATCAGGCTGCCCAGGATATGGACTGACATGTCTGCTGAGGGGAATGGAAGCAGACATGTGATTTCGATTACATAGTTTTGGAAAGAGGGATATGGATATGGCAAACGAAATAGAACAGGGCAGAATCCCCACAGTGACGCTCCGGGGCGGGGAGCATATTCCCTGCCTGGGGCTGGGGACCTTCGGCTCGGACAAGTACGGCCCTGAGGAAATCGCCGGGGCGGTATACGGCGCGGTGAGATACGGTTATCGGTTCATCGACTGCGCGGCAGTGTATCAGAACGAGGACAGGATAGGACAGGCCCTGGGCCGCCTTTTTTCGGAGGGCGCAGTGGAGCGCAGGGAGCTTTTCATCACTTCCAAGGTGTGGAACGACATGCACGGTGCGGGGCAGGTGATGGCGTCCTGTAAAAAGAGCCTGGCGGACCTGGGACTGGACTATCTGGATCTGTACTTCGTCCACTGGCCCTTCCCCAACTACCATGCGCCGGGCTGCGCAGGGGATTCCAGGAACCCGGACTCCAGGCCCTTTTCGGTGGAGGAGTTCATGGCCACCTGGCGGCAGTGCGAGGAGCTGGTGGACAAAGGCCTGGTGCGCTACATCGGCATGAGCAACATGACCGTGCCGAAACTGGAGGCAGTGCTGCCCCTGTGCCGCATACAGCCGGCGGCCCTGGAGATGGAGCTGCATCCTTCCTTCCAGCAGCCGGAGCTCTTCGCCTATGCGCGGGAGCATGGCATCCTGCCCATCGGCTACTGCCCCATCGGCTCCCCCTCCAGGCCGGAGCGGGACAGGACGGCCCAGGACGTGGCGGACGGGGAGCTGCCCGCAGTGGCCCGGGCGGCAAAAGCCCATGGGGTGCACCCCGCATTGATATGCCTGAAATGGGCTGTGCAGCGGGGCCAGGTGCCCATCCCCTTCTCCGTGAAGCCCGACCAGTACGAGTCGAACCTGAGGTGTGCCACGGAGGACCCGCTGACGGAGGAAGAGATGGAGGCCATCGCCGGAGAGGACAGGAACTGCCGCCTGATTAAGGGCCAGGTGTTCCTCTGGGAAGGGGCCGGGGGCTGGGAGGATCTGTGGGATCCGGAGGGTTTGGTTTTGAAGTGAGCCATTGTAAAGGAGCCGATGTGCACATAAATGGCAGCTGGGCCACAGGAAGCCAGTCAGCAGCAGAAAAGCGGTTATGTGATCTGAAGCCAGCAAAAGGAGAACAGCCATGTATGATATGACAAAATACCTGAATACAATAGAAGACGTCATCGCGGGAGGCCCCTTTCAGGACACCTGGGAGTCCCTGTCCCGGTATACCGTGCCCGAATGGTACAAAAACGCGAAGTTCGGCATCTTCATCCACTGGGGAATCTACAGTGTGCCCGCTTTCGGCAGCGAATGGTATTCCCGGAATATGTACGTGAAGGATTCACCGGAGTATAAACACCATGTGGAGACCTATGGGAAGCACAAGGATTTCGGTTACAAGGATTTCATCCCCATGTTCACGGCGGATAAGTTCGATCCGGACGCCTGGGCGGAGCTGTTCGCGGAGGCCGGAGCCAGGTATGTCGTGCCCGTGGCGGAGCATCACGACGGCTTCCAGATGTACGAAAGCGAGATTTCCCACTGGAACGCCGCCGAAATGGGGCCAAAGCGGGACGTGCTTGGGCAGCTGAAGGAGAGCTGCAGGAAGAAAGGCATGGAGATAGGCGCATCCAGCCACCGGGTGGAGCATTGGTTCTTCATGGGCCACGGCAGGGAATATGACAGTGATGTCAGAGAACCCATGGAGAGAGGGGACTTCTACTGGCCCGCCATGCCCGAGCCGGAGAGTCTCCAGGACCTGTACAGCGAGCCCATGCCCACAGAGGAGTTCCTCCAGGATTGGCTGGTGCGGTGCTGCGAGATCGTGGACAAATATCGCCCGAAGATCGTCTACTTCGACTGGTGGATACAGCACAGTGCGGTGCGCCCTTATCTGCGGAAGTTTGCGGCTTATTATTATAATCGGGCAGCCCAGTGGGGGAGCGATGCCGTAATCAATTACAAGCATGACGCTTTCCTGTTCGGCACTGCGGTACCGGATGTGGAGCGGGGACAGTTCGCGGACATCAAACCATATTTCTGGCAGACGGATACCGCCATCGCACTGAATTCCTGGGGCTATACGGAGCACAACGATTTCCGTCCGGCGGAGGACATCATCTGTGACCTGGTGGATATTGTGTCAAAAAACGGCTGTCTGCTGCTGAACTTGGGGCCTAAGCCCGACGGCACGATTACGCAGGAGGATAAGGCTGTCCTGCAGAAGATTGGAGCGTGGCTGAAGACCAACGGCGAGGCGATCTATGGTTCCCGGGTCTGGCGCAGATACGGAGAAGGGCCTACGCAGGTAGTGGACGGCCAATTCTCCGACAGCATCAAAAAGAACTTCACGTCCCGGGATTTCCGATTCACCACGGCAGACGGATATCTGTACGCCATTGCCATGAAATGCAGCGGGGACGGCGAATACTGTATCCGCTCCCTGGGAATCCAGGACGCCTCCAGACAGGCGAATTTCCACGGAATCATCCGGGATGTGGAAGTCCTGGGCTGCGGGGAGAAACCCCAGTGGAGCAGAGACCAGGAGGGGCTGCATATCAGGAGCGGTTTCGTGGGCGATGGGCCGGTAGTCTTTAAGCTGGAGCTGGAATAAAGGAAGGGAAATCGGATGATAGCGGCCATTATACGGCATCCAGATGACACCTACAGGCGCCGGAACACCCCTTTTATCCCGGCGTAGGGCAGACAGAAGTGCTTCCATAGTAAAGAGAGGTATGGGATTATGATATATATTTACCGGTATGCTTCGCCTCTGGGAGGCATTACGGTCGCTTCCGACGGCAGGGAGATTACAGGACTGTGGTTCGACGGTCAGAAGTATTTCGGCGCCGGCCTGCCGGAGGAGCCTGAAGAAAGGGAACTGCCTGTTTTTGGAGAGGTAAAGAGATGGCTGGACATCTATTTTGGCGGCAGGGCCCCGGATTTCACCCCGCCGCTGAAGATGGAGGCCAGCCCGTTCCGCAGGGCCGTATGGGAAATCCTGCTCACCATCCCCTTCGGGCAGACAATGACATATGGCGAAATCGCGGACACTATGGCAATGCGCAGGGGAAGCGCGCCGCAGGAAGCGGCATCACGAAAAGAGCCCGCGAAGATGTCCGCCCAGGCAGTGGGCGGCGCGGTGGGACACAATGCCATCTCCCTGATCATTCCCTGCCACAGAGTGGTGGGGACAAGCGGCAGCCTTACGGGCTATGCGGGCGGGATTGAGAAAAAGCTGCGGCTGCTTACGATGGAGAAGGCGGATATATCTTCGCTTTTTATGCCAAAGAGGGGGACGGCATTGTGACGGACGCAGCTATGCTGCGGCGACTCTTATTTCCTGGCCAGAGTAGCCCAGAAGGTGGGCACCCCATGCTCATGGAGGAACCCTTCGCCATTGGTGTCCTCATACAGGTCCACCAGCTGGAAGCCCGCCTTGATCTGACCGCGGATCTGTTCCTCCAGGGTATGGGAGAACTGCACCCCATCGTCATTTTTCTCCAGGAGTGCCATGAGCTTTTGGTCCTTCAGCGGATTGAAGGGGAGGGAGTAACGGATCTCCCCCTCGTTCTCATCCTCGTCAAAGAGGAAATTCACCCCATTGTCCAGCCCTGCCATCAGGAGCCCGCCGGGCTTTAGGATGCGGTGGCATTCCCGCCAGACATGCATCACGTCCTCGATGTAGCAGTTGGAGACCGGGTGGAAAATCAGGTCGAAGGACGCGTCCGCAAAGGGAAGGGGCTTGGTCATGTCCCCACGGATGGCCTGGATCTGGTACCCTTCCCGCCTGGCTACCATGAGCTCGCTCTCAATCTGGCGGGGAGAATTGTCCAGCACGGTACAGTTCGCGCCCAGGGCGGCGAAGATGGGCATCTGCTGCCCGCCGCCGGAGGCCAGCCCCAGGACGTCCGCGCCGGAGAGGGCCGGATACCAGCTCTTCGGCACCGGTTTAGTGGGGGTAAGCACCATGTCCCACTCTCCCCGGAGGGCAGCGGCGTACTGCTCATGGGAGATGGGAACGCCCCATTCCCAGCCTTCTTCTATCCATCTGTCGATAGTTTCTGCATTGATTTCCGTATAATCCATATGGGTACCTCCGTGGTTCATAGCAATCCAATGATAAGGAAAGGAAAAGCTTCCTATGAGAGGGATTATACAGAAGAAAGAACCGGATGTCAACAAAACGCTTCGGTTCCGGTGAAGGTGGAATGCTCTTGATTCCGTGGAATGCCCTACAATTTTACGGATAATCCCTACAAAGAATTATTTGTGATTCAAGTAGAATTATGGTATAATAATTTTGCTTTAACAACGCATAAAGCTAGGGGTACGCGATAAGGGGGATGACATTGAGTCCAAAATCCCTGCCGAACTGCGGGATGCGAATGGAACCACACTCCGCATGATTGCGTAAATAAACGGAGAGGTGATTTTATGGTTCAAAGCGTTTCTTTTCGGAATTTTCGGGGTTTTCAGCATCTGGAGCTGCCGGATTTAGCCCCAATTACTCTGCTTTCCGGAAAAAATAATACAGGGAAAAGCACGGTTTTGGAGGGCATTTTTCTGCTTGCTGACCACAGTGATTCCATGTGCTTTGAAAAGATCTGTAACTTCAGAAGCCTGCCGGTCATTCCTGACTTTGATATATTGTGGAAGCCTTTGTTTCATCAGATGAATGCAGATGAGCCCGTTCAGATTTTTGCGCGGCTAGAACACGATACAGAGCTGATCTATTATCGCGAGGATTCTTATTCGCCGCAGCTGCAGGATTTTAAGGGGATGACGCCTGATGTTATGAATCGGTTTATGTCTTCTGCGCAAAGTGGCTATACCTTGGGATTCCGGCTCACGCAAAAGGAACTTTCCTATACGGAGACCGGTCACTTTGTGGCAGCACCTGATGGAATTGCGGTAAACATAAATACCAGCATTCCCAACGACCAAAAGGTGGCCATGCCATTTACACAGATGATCAACTCCAAAATTGCGGCCTTTTACTCGCCGGTGGAGCTATTTGGAAAACTTGAACTGAAGGGAAGGAAAAGTGAAATCCTGGGCATTCTCAAAAAAATGGATCCGGCTATTTCTGATATTACCGCCATTACTACAAATGGGCAGACACAGCTATATGGCAACATGGGAGGAAAACTATTGCCTATACGTTTGGCCGGGGATGGCATGAACAGGTTGCTGATTATCATGCTGTCTATTATGGAGAATCCAAACTCTATTTTTCTAGTTGACGAGATTGAAAATGGATTCCACTACTCAGTGTTCCCCATGATTTGGGAGGCCATTGCGCATGCTGCTCAAAAAAGCAACTGCCAGGTCATCGCCACAACGCACAGCTATGAGTGTGTTGCCGCCGCTGTAGAGGGAATAGAAAAAGCTGATATGAAAGATGACTTCTGCTTTTTCCGTTTGGCCCAGGAGAAAAATGGCCCACGTGCATATCGTTTTTCCTCTGATGTGATCCGCACAGCGCTGGATTCAGAAATGGAGGTACGCTGATGCCGCGCAAGAAGAAAACGGGAGGATTTGTGCTTAACCATTTTGCTATTTTTCTGTAAATGACAAATTTGTTTCTATGAAGGTCGGAGAAGCCGCTGACGCAGGCGCTTTCAACTGGTTCCATCCCAATTTGGCCTCTCTGAAAGAGTGCTTGAGCAAGATGGAGGGAGAATAACGCCACGCTAAATGGTCCACCTGCTGACCCGCGAGGAGCTGACCACATTGGTAGATAAGGACAAGGGCATCTGGCTGCTGACCCAGAATCCTGGAAAGCCGCATGATGAGCGGTTTGGAGATTCCGGGAGTGTATCACAGGACAAACGTAGGAGTGAAGGATATCTATGGTGAACAGACAGCTGGAAATGGTCTATATCTTGATGAACAAAGGCTCTGTGACGGCGGAGGAGCTGGCGGAGCGTTTCGAGGTGTCCACGCGCACCGTCTACCGGGACATCGACAGCCTGTCCATGGCCGGAATCCCGGTCTATGCCAACCGGGGCAAGGGCGGCGGCATCCGGCTGATGGAGCATTTCGTCCTGGACAGGCGATTGCTGTCCAAAGAGGAGCAGGGCAGAATCCTGGCCGCCCTGGCCAGCCTGCGGGAGACGGGGGCTTCTCAGGACATAAGGATTCTGGAGAAGCTGGAGACTTTCTTCAAGGCAGAGCCTCTGGACTGGGTGGCCATCGACTTCTCCGACTGGAGCGGCAGGCGGGGGGAGCTGTACGGGCAGATCAAGGAAGCCATCCTGGGGCGGCATGTGATGGCCTTTGATTATTATGGACAGCACGGGGACATGATGCGCCGGGAGGTGGAGCCGATTCAGCTGCTTTTCAAGGAATACACCTGGTATGTGAGGGCCTACTGCCGGATTCGGGGGGCCATGCGGCTCTTTAAGGTGCTACGGATGAAGCGGGTGGAGGTGCTGGAGGAGAGCTTCGAACTGGGGCAGCGGCACCGTGTGGAAGAGGAGCATCCCATGGAAGGAGAGCATCCCATGGAAGAGGAGCATTCCATGGAAGAAGAACATTCCGAGGAGAAAGCCCCGGAGAATCCGGCATCTGGGAAAGAAGGGGAACCGGGAGAAATCATCCTCCGCATAGACGCAAAAGAGGCCTACCGGGTCTACGACAGATTCGAGGAGGATGAGATTACGGTGCTGCCCCAGGGGGATTTCGAGATACGGATGCGCTGCTCGGTGGACGACTGGGTCTACGGGCTGATTCTGTCCTTCGGGCCATCCGCCAGAGTGCTGGGGCCGGACTGGGTGCGGGAGGAGCTGGCGGCCAGAATCCGGCGGATGGGGGAGATGTATGGACGCTGATGCTATCTGGCGATGAGAATCACATTGGCGAACCATTCCCCATCGCAGGGAATCAGGTCGCCCTCCACAGCCTCCGCGATTCCCTCGTAGATGATTTTCTCGCGGACTGTACTGAAATACGCTTTATGGATTGCCAGCAGTTCATTGCGGATAAATATTTTTTCAGCGCCCTCCATATGATTTTCAGCCAGGAATTTAGCCGCCCTCTTCGCGCCCTCCGCATTCTCGTCCATATACACGGAGGAGTTGATGAGGGGCGCATCGTCCTTCAGCACCCGGGCCGCGTCCCGGATTCCCTTTTCCATCAGGTCCGCCATATTTGTGAAGCCCGCATAGGTGCAGGCCATGTCCATGCTGCAATCCCGGAGCGGAAGGTTCGTGGCGTCGCAGGCAATATAATTCACCCTGACATGGGGATTGACCTGCCCTAATCGGATTCGGTCATGCTTTAACACATGAAAGCTCAAGTCAGTGGAAATGATATCCACGTTTTCATTGGCATGCTTCAGCAGTTCCCGCAAAAGCACGCCCCTGCCGGAGGCCACGTCCAGCAGAAAGCCCGATTTCAGCTTGGAGACCTCCTCCACGATGCCATCGAGGAAGTCCTTCTCTATCTTCCTCTGGCTGTCTGTCTTCTGCGTTTCCAGCTTTTCGCCGAAGGCATCGTAGCCATCTTCATCAATGTAATCCTTCCAGGTATTGAAAGCGTTCTGCTCCTGTGACTGAAAGTCGAGGATTCCCTCGTGGATGGAAAAGGCGTGTCCGTTTTCACAGACGATTTTTCCCTCGACGATTTCCTCCTGTTCCGTCCGGCTTTCCGTAAGCTTGAAACCCGCTCCGCACTTAGGGCAGCATAAGACTGGTAGAATGTTAGCGTACATTTTCTATGTCCTTTCCTAAAAAATTGTCTGGGCTGCTCCACCAGTATAACACGAATGCGGATGAAAAGGCAATCGGGACAAGATTATTTGGTGTAGGGGCATCATGCTTGACATATGGTGCCATTGGTGTTAATCATATTATAAAGAGTTGTTGCAGAATGCCTGGAACAAGGAAAGGAGACTGGAAGTCATGAATAAGAAGAAAGTGATCGGCTATGTAGGAACCAGGGACTTGGGCAGAATGCGGGAGGAGGACATCAGAAAGCTGGATGTGATCAACATTGCCTTCGGACACATCCGGGAGAACGAAACGGTCTGGGAGGATGGCGCGGGCACAGAGGAGAATCTGGAGCGCATCCGCAGGATCCATCCGGAAATCAGGATTATTCTTTCCATCGGCGGCTGGAGCGCGGACGGCTTCTCCCAGGCGGCCATGACGGAGGGCTCCAGGGAAAAGGCTGCGAAGAGCGCGGCAGAACTGGTGGCGGCACATAAGCTGGACGGCATAGACATCGACTGGGAGTATCCCTGCTTTGCCCTTGCGGGGATTGCGGCCGATATGCGGGACAAGGAGAACTTTACCTTGTTCCTGGCGAAATTGCGCCAGGAGCTGGATGCCCTGGGAAGCGGCAAGATGCTCACCATCGCAGCCGGAGGGGACACCTATTTCACCCTGCATACGGACATGGCACAGGCGCAGCGGTATCTGGACTATGTACAGCTGATGACCTATGACCTCCAGGGAGGCTTCGTCAAAGTGACTGGGCATCATGCTTCCCTGTATCCCGGGACCACCAATCTGTTCGACGTATGCGTGGACAAGGCGGTGAAAACATTTATGGCGGCGGGGGTGCCGGCGGAGAAGCTGATCGTGGGCGTACCTTTCTATGCAAGGCACTGGAAAGGAGTGAAGGGAGGCGGCGACGGCCTGGGCCGGGAAGCCGGAACGGTGGGAATGGGAGGTCCGGGATACCGGGAGCTTGCCCAGAGCTATATAGACAAGAACGGGTACAGGCGCTATTGGGATGATGCCGGCAAAGCTCCCTATCTGTTCAACGGGGACTGCTTCATCAGCTATGACGATGGAGAAAGCCTTCAGGCCAAAGCGGACTATGTCAGGGAAAAAGAGCTGGGCGGAATCATGTTCTGGGAATACGGCTGCGACCCTGACGGCATATTGCTGAATTGTATATATGAAGCTTTCCGCGCGCAGGCATAAAGCAGGCAGAGAGGGCGTGGCAGATAAGAAACCGAAAGCGATGCAAAGGAAGGCGAAAATCAGAAAGCACGGAGGGAAAAACATGTTCAGAGAACTTCGCAGAAAAAGACAGGAGCTGCCGCTCCAAGAAAGCATCGACATCCTGATGAAAGGGACATCGGGGGTTCTGGCCCTGTCCGGCGATGAGGGCTATCCTTACGCTGTCCCGATCAGCTATGTGTACAGGGATTCCAAGCTATACTTTCATGGAGCCAGGAGCGGGCATAAGATAGACGCAATCAAACGGCAGGAGAAAGCCTCTTTCTGCGTGATTGCCCAGGATGAGGTCATTCCCGAAAAGTATACGACTGCCTACAAAAGCGTAATCGCCTTTGGCAGAATCCGCATAATGGAAGAGGAGGCAGAAATCAAAGAGGCAATAGAGGCGCTGGCCATAAAATACCATCCGGACGGCGATGAAGCAGGACGGCAGAGCGAAATCGACAGGTTCCGGGAGACCTTGTGCATGATGGAGATGTCCATTGAGCATATCTGCGGCAAAGAAGGACTTGAGCTGCTGAAGGCGAGACAGTAGTGCCAGATAGGCAGATGAATTTTTTATAATATGACATCCTGATGTCATATTATAAAGTGTATGATAGACATACACTTAAGGAAGCAGGCGCCGCTTCTCAGAGTGAGATGCAAGGCAGAGGACGTACCTCTGCCAGACCCGATAAGGGAAAGCATGCAAAACGAAAGGAGAGCGACATCATGGAAAGCACAATGAAACAGGAACTGAAGATCTGCCAGAGCTGCGGGATGCCCATGCAGGAGGAGCAGTACGGAACCAACCGGGACGGAAGCAAAAACCACACCTATTGCTGCTACTGCTACAAAGACGGGGCCTTTGCCCAGGACTGCAGCCTGGAGGAGATGATAGACTTCTGCGCGGCTTTCGAGGTAGAGGGCGGCCGGGCCAAAACGGTGGAGGAGGCGAAGGCCATGCTCGGGGAATACTTCCCCACCCTGGAGCGCTGGAGGGTGTAAGGAATTGTAATTCCTAAAGCAGGGGCAGCCGAAGCGGGCATTCCGTTCCGTTTCGGCTGTTGTTCCATCCGATGTTTTTTAACAAAATGAGACCGAAGGAGACAAGGAGGCAGATTATGGCGGTGAAATTGTTGGAGATAAAGAAGGAGAGCTGCCCGGCCACGCGGCTGATCGGCAGGAAATATACAGGCGCTCCCAACTGGGGGGAATGGTGGGAGAATGAATGGTTCGCGGTATTGGAGCAGAATCCGTGCCTTCCCATCAACGGGGACGCCTATATCGGTGCCGTGCACATTGTGGAGGGGATGCCCGAGCGATGGATTGGCATGTTCTTCCCGGCAGGCACAGAGGTCCCGGATGGGTTTGAGTCCATTGACATAGAGCCACAGGAGTATGCGGTATGCTATCTGTCCGACAAGGAGGGCAGCAGGGACTTCTTTACCATGGAGACCCACGACATGTGCCTGGAGGCGCTGCGGGCAGCAGGGTTTGCCAGGAAAGAGGACGACTGGTGCTTCGAGAGGTACAACTGCCCCAGGTACACCACGCCGGACGGAGAGGGAAACGTCATCCTGGACTATGGGATTTCCGTATTGTGATGATATTTAGGAGGAGTTCTTATGCTGGAAATACCGGAGAGCCTTACCATAGCCGCACAGCTCAACGAAACCGTGAAAGGGCTGGAGATCCGCAGGGTGGAAGCGGCCCACACCAAGCACTCCTTTGCCTGGTATACAGGCGCCCCCGACTTCTACGCGGAGACCATGGAGGGGAAGCCCCTGGGGGAGGCTACAGGCTGGGGCAGCTATGTGGAGATTGATGTGGGAGATTACCGCTTTGCCGTAGGGGACGGAACGAATTTAAGATATTACGCCTCCGGCGAAAAGCTTCCGCCCCGCTACCAGACCAGGATTGAGCTGGAGGATGGCAGCAACCTGGTGTGCACCGTGCAGATGTACGGCTCCATGTTCCTGGTGGACCCTAAGGAGTACGACAATTTCTATTACCATGTGGCCAAGGAGAAGCCCATGCCCGGAAGCGAAGAGTTCGACTACGCCTATTTCCGGGAGCTGAGGGAGCAGACTTCAGTGACCCTGTCCATGAAAGCTTTCCTGGCCACGGAGCAGCGGATCCCCGGGCTGGGCAACGGCGTGCTCCAGGATATCCTACTGCGGGCTGGTCTCCATCCGAAAAAGAAGATGGGCACTGTCCCCGAGAGCCGCTGGAGACAGGTATACCAGGCGCTCACCGATACGCTGGAGAAGATGACGGCTGCAGGGGGCCGGAACACGGAGAAAGACCTGTTCGGCCGGCCCGGCAGGTATCCCGTGATGCTCAGCAAGAACACCCTGGGCAAGGGCTGTCCCTACTGTGGGAACACAATCCAGAAGGCCAGTTACCTGGGCGGCACGGTGTATTTCTGCCCGGGCTGCCAGGAATTGTAAGGAAAGAGTTTTCCTCCCTGATTTCGGACAGTTCCACCGGCTTGTCATCAGACAGCCGTCTGGATACGGAATCTGCTCTATGAGGACGGGGCCAGGACAGTATTCCTGTACACAAAGGGGACAGAAGGGAATCCGCCAAAGGAGCTGCGGCAGCTTGCCCAGTACATGGAGGTTTCCACAGCGGAGAATGCCAGATCCAGGGGGCTGACAAGGCTGCACGAGATGGTGATGGGAGTAAAATCAGACAGGGAAGTGGGGCTGGCGTATATGAAATGGTATGAAATAGAGAAGCGGATTCGGGAGGAAGGAAAGGACGAGGGAAAAGCCGAGGGAAAGGCTGAGGCTATAATGGAACTGCTGGAGGATATCGGTGCGATACCAAAGGAGCTGGAGAAGCGGATTCAGGAACAAAAGAACCTGGATATTCTGCGGGAATGGCACAAACTGGCGGCGCATTCCAGGAGCATTGAGGAGTTTGAAAGGCTGATTTTGAAGGTTCCTCTGGGCTGAGTGCGGGGCAGGCTCCAACCATGGAAAAGGGGCCGATGGGCCTGTGGCGGCTGACATGTCACAGGCTCGGCGGCTCCAGATCGATTCTACCCCTGCCGCTTCACCACAGGGATCCACACCTCATACTGCGCATTCGCCGGGTCAGGGTTCAGGTAGACCTCCACATCGGGGGCGTTGCCGTACTCGTACCCGGAGGTGGGCAGCCATTCCGTCACGATGCGCCGCTCCAGCTCCTGGATGGACTGGTTGGTGCCCGACCCGGGGAACACGGCCCAGGTGGCTGCCGGCACGGTGTATTCCTCCAGGCCATCCGCTGCCTGGGAGGAGCTTACGGCGATGTAATACCGCCAGGGCTCTGTGTCATTACAGGTGCTGATGCCAAGCACGCCCATGGGCTGCGTGTCCATCATGCCCGTCAGCCGTTGCAATGTGCCGTTCGCGGCGATTTCTCCCCATTTGGCGGGAATCACCGCGAAGTTCTTCTCGATGTCCTTGTCCAGAGGCACGGACACGCCTACGATGCGGAAGGCCTCTTTCGTCTCGATTCGATAGTTCATTTCTTCCACTCCTTTGACTGTGATTTTGAAGGTGATGGGCGGGAAGGATTTCACGGAAACCCCTTCCTTTTTCAGGGAGGAGGGGGCGATGCCGTGGACGGACTGGAAGGCCCTGTTGAAGGCAGTGGGAGAGCTGTACCCGTACTTGCCCGCCACATCGATGATCTTCATGCCCCTGCCCTGGAGATCCACGGCGGCCAGGGACATCTTCCTCCTGCGGATGTACTCGGACAGGGGAACCCCCGCCATATAGGTGAACATCCGCTGGAAATGGTAGGAGGAACAACAGGCTATCCGCCCCAGCTGATTCATGTCGATCTCCTCCGTCAGATGCTCCTCGATATAGCCTATTGCGTCATTCAAGCGCTCGATCCATTCCATGATTTAATCTCCAATCTTTTCGCCTGCTCTTACTATACCATAGCCGCAGGGCTTTTTTCCTCTCTGTTTCTGCACGGAAAAGAGAGATGCTTTCATTATGTCATAGCATGAAGCCATATGCAAGAAAAACGGAGCCCCGGCCGGCCAAATCGTTGGCTGCGCCGGAAGCGGCGTCTGGCCCTTCTGCCTCCGTGCTGTTTCTGCCGCTTAAAAAACCCATTGAGTGTAATTTCTATTCGGCATATATTTCTAGAAATGATGTGATTTTCCCATGTGTATATTCTCTCTCGATCAAACCAAACTCTGGGTCATAATATTTATTATCATAAAGCAGAGTCCAATGTGTATATCCCGCATCTGTGTGAACTGTCAGAATCGAATACTTGTAGGGAACGGGATTCTTCTTGGAAATCCGTTTGTTTCTTTCAGCGTGTCCTATGCCATAAAAATCAAGTATTTCTATCAGTTGACCGATACTTGTAGCTCCATCTGTTTTCATATCTTTCATTACTTCTTCAACGCTTTTTCCAGCAATCATGGCAATACACGCTTGGCCACATGTTGAAAAAGTAGGCTGCATGATTAATTCCATATAGTTTGCCCTCCGTCATATTTTACTGAGCTTCATCAATCGATTATATCACGAACGAACTTCATTTTCCAGATTGACTTGTTTCCTCCGAAACCACCGCCTATATATGGATATTGTTATTATTCTGCTTTTGCTCCTTGACAACCCGCAGCCCCCATGGTAGGATAAGAGACAAATCAACATAAGAAAAAGCGATGACGGAAACAAGTAGCATAGGGATTGCAGACAGAGAGAGCGCCACATGGTGGAAGGCGCTTCTGTGGATTGTATGTGAAAACCATTCCTTAGCTGCGATGCCGAAAGTAGAGGTAAGCGTCGCCGTACACCTGCGTTAAAGGTTAGGATTTGATGGAATCTGAAGTGAAAAATTAAGGTGGAACCGTGCAATGAGCACCCTTAAAGGTATGGAAATACGTATCTTTAGGGTGCTTTTCTTATGTGGATTTCAAAAATCGATAAGGAATCAAGAGAAACGATTCTTTAGGAAAGGAAGAGACAAAATGAAAATCAAAATGAGAGACGGTTCCATCCAGGAGGCAGGCTTTGAGGAGGAGCTGGGGAGAGACGCGTTCCGGCATACCACGGCCCACATCCTGGCCCAGGCGGTAAAGCGGCTGTACCCGGACACCAGATGCGCCATCGGTCCGGCCATACCGGAGGGCTTCGATAATGGAATCCAAGATAGGATTCCATTATCAAAATTCTACTACGACTTTGACTTCGCATTCCGTTTCTCGGAGGAGAACTTCCCTGAGGTGGAGGCGGAGATGCGGAAAATCGTAAAGGAAAATCTGCAGATACGGCAATTCACGGTAGACCGGGAGAGCGCCATACAGGAGATGGAAGAGAGGGGCGAGACCTTCAAGGCGGAAATCCTGCGGGAGCTGCCGGAAGATGAGGAAATCAGCTTCTGCCGCCAGGGGGAATATGTGGAACTGTGCGCAGGTCCCCATGTGGCCTACACCAGCGCGGTCAGGGCATTTAAACTGCTGTCCGTGGCGGGGGCCTACTGGCGGGGCGACGAGAGGAATCCGATGCTCACCAGGATTTACGGCACGTCCTTTCCCAGCCAGGAGCTGCTGGAGGAGCATCTGAACCGCCTGGAGGAGGCGAAGAAGAGGGACCACAGGAAATTGGGCAGGGAGCTGGGCTTGTTCGCGCTGTTCAAAGAGGGGCCGGGCTTCCCGTTCTTTCTTCCCAAGGGACTGATATTGAAGAATCTCCTCATCGATTACTGGAGGCAGCTCCACGCCAGGGAAGGGTACCAGGAGATTTCCACGCCCGTCATCCTGAACCGCCAGCTCTGGGAGACCTCCGGGCACTGGGAGCATTACCGGGACAATATGTACACCACGGCCATCGACGGGGCGGACTTCTGCGTGAAGCCCATGAGCTGCCCCGGCGGCATGCTGGTCTACCAGATGGAGCCCCGCTCCTATCGCGACCTGCCCCTGCGCTTCAGCGAGCTGGGCCTGATTCACAGGAACGAAAAATCCGGCACCCTCCACGGGCTCATGCGCGTGCGCTGCTGCACCCAGGATGACGCCCACATCTTCATGATGCCGGAGCAGATCCAGGACGAGATAAAGGGGGTGGCCCGGCTGATAGATGAGGTGTATTCCCGCTTCGGATTCCGGTACCACGTAGAGCTGTCCACCAGGCCGGAAAATTCCATCGGAAGCGATGAGGACTGGGAACTGGCCACGGACGGCCTGCGCAGGGCCCTGGAGGAGCTGAATCTCCCCTATGCCGTGAACCCCGGGGACGGGGCGTTCTACGGCCCGAAGATAGACTTCCACCTGGAGGACTCCATCGGCAGGACCTGGCAGTGCGGCACCATCCAGCTGGATTTCCAGCTGCCCCAGCGCTTCGGGGCGGAGTATATCGGCGAGGACGGAAAGCACCACCGCCCCATCATGATACACCGGGTGGTGTTCGGCTCCGTCGAGCGGTTCATGGGCATTCTCATAGAGCATTTTGAGGGGAAATTCCCCCTGTGGCTGTCCCCGGTGCAGGTGAAGGTGCTGCCCATTTCGGACAGATATATCGGCTATGCCCGGGAAATCGAAAGCCGCATGAAAAAGGAGGGGCTGCGCTGCGAAACGGACATAAAAGGCGAGAAGATAGGCTGGAAGATCAGGACGGCTCAAATGGAAAGGATTCCCTATATGCTCATCGTCGGGGAAAAGGAAGCGGAGGCTGGCAGCGTGTCTGTCCGCAGGAGAGGGG
>CAMQOJ010000034.1 GCA_947003375.1 uncultured Lachnospiraceae bacterium | reverse complement strand
TAAAAAGGAACGATGTCAGGATCGCCAACAATGACATGCTCTCTTTCGAGGGCGTGCTCACCGGCATCGACGACCATGTCCTGTACGGGAAGTGCCCGATTCAGGGAGGCCGCTATCTTTACGCCTACAGGTCTGCAAGGAAAGCTTCAGCAGAGGAGGCTTCCTACCTGGCCCGCAGGGAGAAGCAGGACGATTTCCGCCCTGACGCGTATGAAAAGAAGCGGCGCGTCTTTGGGGTGATCGTGTTCGAGTCAGACCAGGATATCGATCCCAGGGCTGCCTATCTCTGCTATGACGACCGGTGGCTGCTGGAGCTGGTGTTCAACCGCTACAAGAGCGACGAATGCCTTGACAGGACAGAAGTCCAGGGCGATTTCTCGCTGCTTGGCTCAGAGTTTATAAACTTCATTTCCACGGTGCTCACCTGCCGTATGCTGCGCAAAGCGCGGGAAACCGGGCTGTTAGAAAAGGTATCTTATGGCGGGCTGCTTGATGATCTTTCCAGTGCATGGCGCATGGTCGACTCGCCAGAAGAGCCTGCCACAGATGATGGTTTCTGGGTACATACGCTGAGTTATGTATTTGATGAGCTGGAAGCCCTTGGTCTTTCAAAGCCGATTCCTAAGCCAGCGCCTAAAAAGCGGGGCAGGCCGAGGAAAAATCCAGCGGAAGACAAACCAAAGCGACCAAGGGGGCGGCCAAGGAAAAACACCTGATCTGCTGCACCTCTATAGTACGGCAGATTGGGAAACTTATAATTCATACTAACTTGGAAAGAAGGAATTTTATGAGCAAAGAAGACATGAACCATCAGGTTCTTTTTACTGATTATCCAGATATAGTCAATGTAGAGCAGTTAAGCGCAATGCTCGGTATCAGCACGAAGACGGCCTACAAGCTTCTGAAAGAAGAAAAAATAAAGAGCATCCACATAGAAGGGACATATAGAATCGCCAAAGTACATGTACTAAAATATTTGGAATTATCCGAATAACCCTTTTCTTTTAGGGCTTGTACGTTTATAATAGCTCTTATCATGGCAGATGGGAGCTGTTTACCGAAAAGGAGGTTAGACGAATGGTAGCAGGACATCTGCGTATCCAGAATGGATATTATCAAATGATTTTGAGCTATAAGGATGAGAACGGAAAGCGTAAGACCAAATCCATTTCAACCGGGTTAGAGGTAAAAGGCAACAAGCGCAATGCGGAAAGGATGCTGACCGCCGCCCGCCAGTCTTTTTTGCCTGAATCCTGTGACGACAAGGAAGAATCAGCGGGAGAGGAAACGGTAGTAGTTGGAAATGCTGAAAATAGTAGCAAGGAAATCGTGGAAGGGTCTCCTCTATTCTGTGATTTCATCCTGGAATGGCTGGAAATGGTAAAGAGGAGCATTGAACTTACCACCTATGGCAGTTATGAACAAACTGTCAAGCACTGCATTGTCCCGTATTTTGAGCCGAAGCACCTTACACTCAAGAATCTGGAGAATAACCCGAAGGTCATTCAGGACTATTACCAGTATGAGATTTTGGAGAAGAAGCTCACAACCAACACGGTAATCCACAGGCATGCAAACATCCGTAAGTGTCTGCAATATGCCTATCAGATTGGGCTGATCAATTCCAATCCCGCTGACCGTGTGGAACGCCCGAAGAAAAACACCTTTTCCGGAAGCGCATACAGCGAAGACGAGCTTCAGGAATTATTCCGGCTCTTTCGGGGCGACCCGTTGGAATTTGCGGTAATTACGGCGAGCTTCTACGGGCTGCGGCGCAGCGAGGTGGTAGGGCTGAAATGGAATTGCATTGATTTTGATGTAGGCACCATCACCATCCGGCATATCGTGACACAGGCCACCGTAAACGGCAAGTTTATCACCATCGCAAAGGACAGGGCGAAGAACAAGTCAAGCCTACGCACCTTGCCTTTAGTGGCACCTTTCAGAGAGATATTGCTTCGGATTAAGGAGGAGCAGGCCGAACAGCGCAGAGTCTGCGGAAAAAGCTACTGCACGGAGTATTTGGAATACATTTACCTTGACCCCGTTGGAAAGCTGATCTGTCCTGACTTTGTGACGCAGCATTTCAGTCTGATGCTGGACAAGAATGATTTCCGCAAAATACGCTTCCACGATCTGAGGCACAGCTGCGCATCGCTGCTTTTCTCACATGGGGTAAGCCTGAAGGAAATCCAGGAATGGCTCGGGCACAGCAACATCTCTACCACTGCGAACATCTATACGCATATGGACTTTAACAAGAAGCTTTCTTCCGCCAATGCGATTATAGGGCTTTTGGGCAAAGAAAAAGAATCCACTTCAGCCGCGAACTGAAAGCGTGGATTCCCAATAAACCAATGCTGGTAGCCGGACTTGAACCGGCACGAACAAATGTTCGACAGATTTTAAGTCTGTTGCGTCTGCCTATTCCGCCATACCAGCAGATTGTTTGCAGTTCCATCCCGTTCCACTCTCTTCCAAAAGGTTCCAAAACTTTTGGAGGGATGTCAGGAGGGATATCAACAGGAAATATCCTGTAAGTTTTCAAAAAACCCTGTAAAATCAAGGGATAAGAAAAAATTATGAAAATGGCGCTTTGGATTTTAAGTCTCTTGTGTCTGCCTATTCCACCATACCTGCCTATGTTCCATAAATGGATGGGGGTGGATTCGAACCACCGAAGCAATTTGCAGCAGATTTACAGTCTGTCCCCTTTGGCCACTCGGGAACCCATCCATGCAGGGCCATCGCCCTGAACAAAGAAAATTGTAGCACAGTTTTGCACAGATCGCAAGGATTATTTCAAAAACCGCTTCATTTTGCGCCGAGGTACTCCGCGATGCCCTGCGCCATCCCCTCCACCAGCTTGTCCTGGTAGGCCGGGGAGGTGATGGCCCGGCGCTCCGCGCTGTCGGACAGGAAGGATGTCTCTATCAGGCAGGAGGGCATGGGCGCGTAGCGGATTACATACAGCTCGTCCGTCTCCTGCGTCCCCCTGTCCACGGCCCCTGTCTTCTCCACCGCCCCCTTGTGCACCAGCCCGGCCAGGCGGCCGCTGTCCGCCAGGTTCCCGCAGTACCAGGTCTCGATGCCGGACACCCCGGCCTGGGTGCCGTCGTAGGCGTTCTGGTGGATGCTGACGAAGATGTCCGCTCCCGCCGCCTCCGCCGCTTTCACCCGCTCCTCCAGAGAGGGCAGGCTCTCGTCGTCCTCCCGCAGCATCACGGTGTCGATGCCCAGCTCCTGGAGCTTCCCGGAGAGGCCCTTCGCCAGCTCCAGATTGACCCTGGCCTCCGACACGCCGTCCCGGTAGCAGCCATCGTCCTCCCCGCCGTGCCCGGCATCGATGGCCACCAGCCCCGTGGGCCCCGCCTCATCGTTCACCATGACGATGCCGCCCGGCTCTCCGGCGTCTGCCTCCACCGCTGCCCCCTCTTCCCCGGAGGAGCCGCGGGCAAAGGCGCTGATACATTTGTCCACCAGCAGGAAGCACCCCTTTCCCGCCAGGGCGGCAGACAAAAAGAAAGCTGCCACGAACAATGCCGTTCCCGTCAGCCTCCTCATCCTCCGCCTCTGTCCTCTGCCGCCCTGTGCGCCCATGTTTCCGCCCCCTCTTCCCATGTGTGTCAGGTACAGTATAGAGGACGGCCACATCAAAGTGACATCTTTTCTGTATCCGGTCTTTATCTTTTTTGTATCAAAGTTGTAACAAGGGGATGCGTCCCGCCTACTTCGAGATTTTCAGGTACAGCTCGTTGATCCCCTCATAATATCCCACAGTGGCCACCACGTCCTCCTTCTCCATCCCGGAGAAGGTATACTTCCTGAAGTAGGGGGTATTCTCCGACAGGGGGTTGATGTTCCCGTACTCCTGCGGCTCCCCCAGCTCCATGTACTCCGCCCAGGCGGCCGCCATGCCGTCCGCGTCCACTGCCTCCCAGGAGGAGATTCCCGTCCGGGCGTAGAATTCGTATATCTTGCCCGTGTCCGCGTCCACATAGGCGTCCAGCAGGCGGTTCTCCTTGTTGGCATTCTGCAGGCTGGTATCCAGGCTGATCTTCCAGACCAGCACATTGTTCTGGGGATCCGGCACATCGATGGCGGAATACAGCACGGCGCTGTAGGAGTCCTCCGCCAGCTCCTGGATGCCCTCCGGCAGTATCCCCCGCTCCTTCAGCTCCGCCAGGCCCCGGTTGGCCAACTGGATCCCCGCGCTCTCCTCCACGTCCTGGCCGGAGGCGTCCTTCTTATTGGCCACGAAGGCGTAGATGCCCGTCAGGTTCTCATAGTCCAGGCCGTTCCGCGTCATGGCGTTCTGTTCGCTCTCCGGCAGGATCTGGTTGTTCAGGCATTTGGAGAGGATGTACACCTTTTCGTTGGCGCCCAGGGAATAGCGGTATCCTTCCGTCCCGGTATGGGTCTCCTGGGCCTGGATCTGGTTCAGGATGGCCTTGTCCCGGTATCTGGCCAGCGCCTCGGGCCCCCACACGGCCAGCCCTACGATGACCGCCGCCAGAGGGATCAGAAACAGGCTAAGCTTCTCCCAGTTCTTTTTCGTCATCTTCATCCTCCGCATCCCCCTCTGCCCCCTGCCGTGGGGCTTCGCCCTGTTCCTGTCCGGCACTTTCTTTTTCTGTCCCGGCCTGTGTCTCCCGCAGGGCCTTGTGGGCTATCTCATTCCGCAGGAGGGTCTCCTCCGCGTTCTGCCTCCGGGCTCCGTCCGCCCCGGCCTCTCCCTTTTTGTCAGGAATGACAAAGCTGATGCAGGTGCCCTCTCCCATCCTGCTCTCTATCTCCAGCTCGCTGTCATGGAGCCGCAGGATCTCCACGCACAGCGCAAGGCCCAGTCCCGCCCCGTTCCTGCTGCGGGAGCGGGACTTGTCCACCATGTAGAAGGCCTCGGTGACCTTCATCAGCTCCTCCTCGGGGATGCCCACGCCGTAGTCCTTCACCTGGAAGGCGTAGGCGTCCTCCAGGCGCCTCCCCAGCACCTCCACCAGGCCGCCCTCGCTGGACGCCTTGCAGGCATTGTCCACCAGGTTCAGCAGGACGGATTTCAGGAGATTTGCCTCCGCGTATACGGTGCCGCTGCCGAAGGCGAACCGAATCCTCTGCTCCTTGTTCCCGGCGAACATGTCCTTCAGGTATTGGAAGAGCACCTTTGCCGCCACGGGCTGGGGATCGATGGCCTCCCGCTTGGTGACGATGATGTCCAGCAGGCGGAAGGACATGTTCTCCAGGCGCTTCCCCTCTGTGTAGATGTAGTTGGACGAGAGGAAGTGCTTCTCCTCGTCCAGTTTCCTGGACCGCAGGAGGTCCGCGTAGCCGATGATGGAAGTCAATGGTGTCTTCAATTCATGGGCGAAGGCGGCGATGAAGTCCTCCCTGGACCGAACTGCCTCCTGCAATTCTCCGATGGTGTCCTCCAGCACATTGGCCATGCTGTTGAAGTCCACGGTGAGCTGGCCCAGCTCATCGCTGCTGACCTTCCTGGCCCGGTAGCTGTAGTCCCCCTGGGCCATGCGCCTGGTGGCGCCGGTGAGCAGGCGGATGGGCTTGGCGAGCCAGGTACAGATGAGGAACATGACGATGGAGCTGCACGCCAGCATGGCCAGGGTCACCCGCCGATAGACGGCGAAGCCCATGGCGCGCTCCTCGAACACCTCCGTCACGTCCTCCAGGGTCTCCAGGTACAGGTTCCTGTCCAGCGCGTCCACCATGATCCCCGTGTGGACATAGTAGCGCCCCTCCTGCCGGACTACCTGCCAGATTTTGGTCTCCTCGCCGATCTGCTGGAGCAGGCCGGTGTCCTGGGCGAAGCCGTTGCTCTGGTAGAGCGCCTCCCTCTCCTCATTGGACAGGCGCAGATACCGCTCCGTGCCCTGGCCGCTGCTCTCCAGCTTGCCCCCGATCTGCTCCACTGCCACGTCCTGGAGCACATTGTACTTCGTGGGGATGTTCAGGGCCGCCGTCTCAAAGGCGAACCGCAGGATATTGCTGCCGTCCAGGGCCTGGGCCACCTCCCGCTCCATGGATTTCTGGAAGACGGAGTCCACGAAGAGATACCCGCTGAGCCCAAAGGCCACAGCCATGATGATGATCGTCCACAGCAAAATCTTGTATACAAACTTCATGCTCAGATCTCCAGCCTGTAGCCCACCTTGTACACGGCCACCAGGTTCTCCTCCCAGCCCATCTTCCGGCGCAGCCTCTGGACATGGAGGTCCAGGGTCCGGCTGTCCGCCAGGTACTCGTCCCCCCACACCTTCTCATAGAGGTTCTCCCGGAACAGGGCGATGTTCTTGTTGCTGATGAACAGCACCAGCAGGCCGTACTCCTTGTTGGTGAGGATCACGGGCTTCCCGGCCTTGGTCACCTTCCTGGCCTCCGTGTCCACCACCACGTCCCCGGCGGTGAGGGTGGTCTCTGTCTTGTTGTAGCGCCGCAGCACCACCTCCACCCGGGCCACCAGCTCCACCACGTCGAAGGGCTTCACCAGATAGTCCTCCGCCCCCAGCTTCAGCCCCTTGACCCTGTCCCTGACTTCATGCTTCGCCGTAATAAATATCACGGGAATCCGCATGGGCCTGATGTACTCCATGATGTCGAAGCCGTCCGCCCCGGGCAGCATGATGTCCAGAAGGATCAAGTCGAAATTCTCCGACTCGATCAGGTCAATGGCTTCCAGCCCGTCCTGTACGCTCCTGCAGTGGTATCCCGCCGCGGAAAGGTTGATGTCTATCAGGTCGCAGATGGACTTTTCATCGTCTACAATCAGTATCTTGATCATTCCTCTTTTGGCCACCCCCAGTATTCTCTGATGATCTCCACCAGCTCCTCCATGGTATCCTCCTCGGTGCACTGATAGATTTCCCCGAAGTCCTCCTCCGCCTGGAACCCGTCCGTGCGCTGGTAGTAGATGTCGCATTTCGTGTCGATCAGCTGCTCCCCCTCCGGGCCGGCATAGCTGTACCTGGCCAGCACCACCACGTCCTTCATGCCGTCCCCGTCCACGTCCCGGCAGACCATTCCCTTCAGGGCGTAGAGGTTGTCGTAATCCTCCATGGGCTGGAAGCTCCAGACGATGTCCCCCTCCCCGTTCACCAGGTAGATCATGAACACATCGTAATCCGCCATGGTGATGAAGCCCGGGGCCACCAGGAGGCTGCCCTGCTTCTCGAACTCTATGGTGTAGCTGTGCTCCCGCACCAGCTGGAAGCCGTGCTCCTGCAGCTCCTTCAGGGTGGTGGCGGTATAAAGGATCTCCGTGGACTTCCCCTCCCCCACATAGGAGGCGATGAAGTCCGCGCTCTTGTTCATGCTGAAGCGGTTTATCTTGTCCGACACCCGCCAGTCCCGGTAGAAGTCCCCGTCCCGCTGGAACAGCACGTCCCCCACCCTGTAGCTTTTCCCCGCGTAGTCCCCGGCGTCGTTCTCGCATACGGTGATCAATACGATGTCCGTCAGCCCGTCGTGGTCCAGCTCCTGAAAGGATACGGATTCCAGGCTTTTGGTGGGCTGGGAAAGCTGCCCCGGATATTTGTAGTTGGTCTCCAGCTGGTTGGTCTTGAACAGCACGTTCCCGCTGCCGTCCACGATCAGAATCGCCAGCCTGTGGTACTCCCTGTGCAGGATGGGCACCAGCTCCACCTGCTCCTCGCCGAAGGTCTCCAATTGCACCGGGAACCGCTGCTCCTCGATGATGTCATATCCCGCTTCCTCCACGTCCGCCACAGATCCAATGGCCTCGAAAGCCTCCCGATAGGCCTCATACTGCTGCACCAGCAGCGCAATGGATTCCTCCCGGGCCCGGACCTTCGCCGGATGCGCCAGGCATCCCCCGCAGGCCAGCATGCACGCGACCATAATCGCTGTCCTCTTTTTCCCCATTGACATGTCCTCCGCCTGTCTCGTCATGGAAAACGAATTCCCCCCGATCATGATTGCTATCATAACCCACCAATGCATCATTTTTGCTACAAACCGGGCCGCCCCTCTTCATTATAACCGCACCCACAGCCGTTTGCAATCGCCATTTCCGATTCCGAAAGCCTTTACACCCTTCCGGAAATCTGTTATGATAAAAGTGTCACAGAAACAATGAAACGGCATTTCAGAAAGCAGGTGATCATATGCCAAACGGTCTCGAAATCGCGAAAGCTGCCATTGATGATTTAAAGAAAATCCAGAGGTACATGCTTCTGGCCCGAAAAGAGAACGCAGCCGAGACATACGCCGAATTGAAAAAGGAGTACCTTGCGCTGAAAGCGATTCTGAATGTAGCGGGGGTGAACCTGACAGATATCGATGAAATAAAAGAATAAGCGCTTGTATAAAAGAAATCAAGGGGGAGCCATATGAGCGAAAAAGAAATGCTGCAAAGGAACGTAGAAGAATTTTCCAGGCTGCAGCGTTATATGAAATTGTCCGACAAAGATTCCGATGCATATCGCGAAATGCATGAGAGATATGTGGAACTGAAAGTGATATTGACCGCATCGGGCATCAACCTGACGGAACTGGACAGGATAAAAGACTGATAAAATGAAAAAAGACCTGACACAAGGAAACGTAACCAAAAACATGCTGCTGTTCGCAGGCCCCATGATACTGGGCAACCTCTTGCAGCAGTTTTATAATATCGCGGACACCCTGATCGTGGGCCGCTTCCTGGGGCCGGACGCGCTGGCGGCGGTGGGAAGCGCCTACACTTTGATGACATTCCTGACTTCCATCCTAATCGGCATGGCCATGGGCAGCGGCGCACTGTTCTCCTACTATTTCGGCCGGAAGGAGGAGGCCCGCATGAAGAGCACAATGCGGCTGTCCTTCCTGCTGATCGGCGGGGTCACCGTAGCCCTGAACCTCCTGGTGATGGCGTTCTGCCGCCCAATCCTGCGCCTCCTGCGGACCCCCGGCGAGCTGATGGAAATGATGCACAGCTATGTGTGGATCATCTTCATGGGCCTTGTCTTTGTCTTCCTCTATAATTACTTCGCCTACCTGCTGCGGGCCGTGGGCAATTCCGTGGCGCCGCTGTATTTCCTGGGCAGCACCGCGCTCTTGAACATCGTGCTGGACCTGGTCTTCGTCATGGTCTTCCACTGGGGGATAGGCGGCGCGGCGGCGGCCACGGTGATCGCCCAGGCCGTATCGGGCATAGGCCTCATGGCCTACACCTGGATCAGAGAGCCCAGACTGCGCTTCCACAGGCGCCAGGAGGGCGGGGAGAAGGCCTCCATGGCGGAGATCCTGCGCTTCGCCTTCTCCTCCTCCGTCCAGCAGTCCGTCATGAACTTCGGCATCCTGATGATCCAGGGGCTGGTGAACAGCTTCGGCCCTGTGGTGATGGCGGCCTTCGCCGCGGCTGTGAAGATCGACTCCTTCGCCTATATGCCCGCCCAGGAATTCGGCAACGCCTTCTCGCTGTTCATCTCCCAGAATCACGGCGCAGGCCGGGACGACCGGGTGAAGCAGGGGATGGGGAGCGCCCTGCGGGTGTCCATGGCATTCTGCCTGGCGGTGTCCCTGCTGATCTTCCTGTCCGCCCGCTATCTGATGATGATATTCGTCAGCCCCGGGGAGGCGGAGATCATCGCCGTGGGCGTGGGGTATCTGCGGATCGAGGGGGCCTTCTACTGCGGCATCGGCATATTGTTCCTGCTGTACGGATATTACCGGGGCGTCAACAGGCCGGAGATGTCTTTGGTGCTCACGGTCATCTCTTTGGGAACCAGGGTTCTGCTGGCCTATCTGCTGGCTCCTGTCCCCTGGATCGGGGTGTACGGCATCTGGACCGCCATCCCCATCGGCTGGATTCTGGCGGACATCACGGGAATCCTGTATCGGAAGCGGCTTGAGAAAGCCGGGACAGGCAGCGAAAATCTGTAAGCCGGACAGGCAAATATCCCGGACAGGCACACGAATCCGGGCATGTAAAAAGGACAGCCATGGGGTGACTGTCCTTTTTAGAGAAGGTATTTCTTATGGGGTATAGCAAAAACTATATAATGTATTGGGGGTTACGAGTATTATAATACCATCTGGACCCCGTTTTGCCAACTCCCAAAACCAACAAATTTGACGAAGAATGCATCCTTTTTTTGTCTATTTTGTATATGTCCTATGCCTCCAGAGTCCCCTCCCCCTCCGGGAAGAGCGCCTCGAACTCCTCTCTGCCGATCCTCTCCTTTTCCAGCAACAGCTTCGCGCAGCCGTGGAGCACATCCTCCCTGGCCAGGATGATCTCCTTCGCCTTGGCGTAGCACTCGTCGATGATGGCCTTCACTTCCCTGTCGATCTCGCCGGAGACGGCCTCGCTGTGGCCCTTCGCATGTGCCAGATCCCGGCCTATGAAGACTTCGTCGTCGTCATCGTCATAGCAGATGACGCCGATATTGTCCGACATGCCGAAGCGCGTCACCATCCGCCTGGCCACCTTGGTGGCCTTCTTGATGTCGCTGGAGGCTCCGGTGGTGATGTCCTGGAAGATGATCTGCTCCGCGATGCGCCCTCCCAGGGAGACCATGATTTCCTGGAGCATCTGCCCTTTGGTCAGGAACATCTCGTCCTTGTCCGGCAGGGGCATGGTATAGCCCGCCGCGCCTGCGCCCGTAGGGATGATGGACACCGTATACACAGGCCCTACGTCCGGCAGCACATGGAACAGGATGGCGTGTCCGGCCTCATGGTAGGCCGTGATGCGCTTCTCCTTGTCGGAGACCACCCGGCTCTTCTTCTCCGCGCCGATGCCCACCTTGACGAAGGCCTTCTCCACGTCCTCCTCCGCCACGAAGCCCTTGCCCTTCTTGGCCGCGTTGATGGCCGCCTCGTTCATCAGGTTCTCCAGGTCGGCCCCGGTGAAGCCCGCCGTGGTCTGGGCCAGCTGCTTCAGGTCCACGTCCTCCGCCAGAGGCTTGTTTTTGGAGTGCACCTTCAGGATGTCCTCCCTGCCGCTGACGTCCGGCGTACCCACGGCCACCTTCCTGTCGAAGCGCCCGGGGCGCAGGATGGCGGGATCTAGGATGTCCACCCGGTTGGTGGCCGCCATGACGATGATGCCCTCGTTGACACCGAAGCCGTCCATCTCCACCAGCAGCTGGTTCAGGGTCTGCTCCCTCTCGTCGTGGCCGCCGCCCATGCCGGTGCCCCGCCGCCTGGCCACCGCGTCGATTTCATCGATGAACACGATGCAGGGGGCGTTCTTCTTGGCCTCCTCGAACAGGTCACGGACACGGGAAGCGCCCACGCCTACGAACATCTCCACGAAATCGGAGCCGGATATGCTGAAGAAGGGCACCCCGGCCTCCCCGGCCACAGCCTTTGCCAGCAATGTCTTGCCCGTCCCGGGAGGGCCCTCTAAGAGCACGCCCTTGGGGATCCTGGCCCCCACCTTGATATATTTGCCCGGATCCTTCAGGAAATCCACGATCTCCTCCAGCTCCTCCTTCTCCTCCTTCAGCCCGGCCACCTGCTCAAAGGTGATGTTCTTGTCCCCCATGGATAGCCTGGCCCGGCTCTTGCCGAAGTTCATCATCTTGCCGTTGCCGCCGGCGGCATTCTGGGCGTTGATCATCATGAACAGGAAGATGCCCACCGCCAGCACGATCAGCATGGGCACCAAAGTGGTCAGCACCCACCCCTCCCTGGGCACGTCCTTCACCACCGGGTCGAACCCGTGGTCCCTGACCAGGGCCTCCGCCTCCCCGATGTCCGTCACGTACAGCTTCCGCTCCGCGCCGCTCTTTAGCTCCACGGCCAGGTATCCCGTGGGCACCTCGCTGTTGGGCCTGACCACCACCTCCGATACCCTGTCCGCCTCCATGTCCGCGATGAACTGCTCCTTCGTATACGCCTCCTCCGAGCCGTTCATGGATGTCAGCAGCGCCACTCCCATCAGGAGCAGGATGATGAATATGAAATATGAATTGAATCCTCTGCTATTCTGCCTCAACTTGCAAGCCTCCTGTTCATCCCGTCCTTCCCGTCACGCCTCATCGAACTCCACAATGCCGATGTATGGAAGGTTGCGGTATCTCTGGTCATAGTCCAGGCCATAGCCCACCACGAACCTGTCCGGAATCTGGAATCCTGTATAGTCCACGTCCACATCCACCACGCGCCTGTCCGGCTTGTCCAGCAGCGTGCACAGGCGCAGGGACTTAGGCCCTCTGTTCCTGAGCATCTCCAGCAGGTAGCTTAAGGTCCTTCCGCTGTCCACGATGTCCTCCACCACCAGCACGTCCTTGTCCCGGATTGATTCGTCCAGATCCTTTACTATCTTCACCACGCCCTTGGACTCGGTGCCCCCTCCGTAGCTGGACACCGACATGAAATCCAGGGACACCGGCACCGTGATCCTCTTCGCAAGCTCGCACAGGAAGAAGCTCCCGCCCTTCAGCACGCAGATCAGGTGTACCTGCTTCCCCGCGTAGTCCCTGCTGATCTGTTCCCCCATGGCCTGGATCCTTGCGTCCACTTCCTCTTCCGGCAAAAGTACGTTAATGTGCTCCGACATCTTTCTCCTCCGTTCCGCTCTCTTCGTTTTGTCTTATCAGCCTCACCTGCAGCACGCGCTCCGTGTCCCCGCTCACCTTGAAGGCCTCGCCGATCCGCCAGCCCACCAGCCACAGCACATGGTTCCCCAGGGCCACCACTGGTATCCGGTCTCTGAGCTGCCTTGGTATCTTTTCCGAGATCATGTAATCCTTCAGAGACTTGTGCGCCATGCTCCCGGCCCCCCGGGCTATGGTGAGGTAGTCTCCCTGCTCCCGGCAGCGGATGACTGCGCGTTCTTCCATTTTATCATAGTCGAACCATTTCGTATACCGATTTTTGGGAACTTCCCATTCTTTTTTTATGAAGAAAGCTGAAAACTCCAGCTCTCCCTGGCTGCCCAGCAATACGCGCGCGGGCCTTTGGAACAGTTCCTCCGTCAGAAGCACCTCCTCAGGCTCCTGCCGCCAGGTCGCCTGTTCGTCCCCGGGCGGGGGCGCTTCTGTCCGCTCCGCCGTCTCCATGCGCTCCAGCACCACCTGACCGTACTGTCGCCTGGCCGTGATGCCAAAGGGCAGGGTGATATATCTGTTTCCTTCTCTCTCGAACAGGGCCAGTGCATCCCGGACATGTACGGACAGGATGTCCTTCCCCGTAGGAGACAGACTCCCCAGCAGTTCCAGCAGCATCCTCCCCCGCAGGGCATTGTGGAAACGCTGAAAGGCGGCCACATCCACCAGACAGCGTCCTTCCCCGCCGGATGCCACACACTGCTCCAGGGCCTCCCGGGTCTGCTGCCGTAGGTAGCTTTCCGCCTCCTGGAGGAGCCGGGCCGTCCGGAGCATATGGCCCACGGCCCCAGACACCTCCTGCCCGGCATAGGGCAGGATATGGTGGCGGATACGATTTCTGCTGTAACCATCCCCCTCATTGGTGCTGTCCCTGCGCCAGGATATCCCCAGCTCCCTTAGATACGCCTCCACCTCCCGGCGCTCCAGGCATAAGATGGGCCGCAGAATCCACGGCCCGCCCTCATCCGGACGCAGGGGAGCGATGCCGCTGATGCCCCGCAGGCCGCTGCCCCGAAACAGATGGAACAGCATGGTCTCCGCATTGTCGTCGCTGTTGTGGGCCACGGCCACCTTTCCCGCTCCCATCTTCTCTGCCGCCTCCCGAAAGGCCCTGTAGCGAATCCGTCTGCCTGCGTCCTCCTCAGAGCAATTTTCCAGTGCCGCTACCCTGTGCACATCGCTTTCCGTCAGGAAAAAGGGGATGCCCTCCTGTCCGCACGACTCCTCCACATATCGGGCGTCCTCCCCCGCATCCCGGCGCAGCCCATGGTTCACATGGGCCACCGACAGCGAAAACGCCACCCTCTCCCTGTAGGCCAAAAGCAGCCGAAACAGGCACATCGAATCCGCCCCGCCGGATACCCCGGCCACGATTTTGTCCCCGGGCGAAATCATGCCGTACTCCTCTATATAGGCAAATACCTTTTTTTCCGTCTCTTCCCTGATTCCCATGCATCAAATCTTATCCCAAAACAGGAAAAAAGTCAAATGTTCCTGGAAAAATCAGGTCTTCCATATGCCAATCACGCCTATGGTCATGTCGTCCCGGATTCTGCCTCCGCTGGCGCAGATGGAAAACCGGAGCAGGCGCTCCGCAATCTCTGTCGGACTGCACTCCTGTATCCCGGCAATGACATCGGTCATGGTATTCCCGTACTCCGCCCCAAAGGCATCCATCACCCCATCGGAGACCATGACCAGGTAATCCCCATCCTGAAGCTTCCTCTCCACCGGCAGAATGTCCATTTGCCCGAAAATGCCAAGGGGAAGATTTCCCATTTCCATCTGCTCCACCTCCTGGGCCCTTTTCAGGAAGGTGGCAGCGCCGCCCACCTTCCGCATCTGGCAGCTGCCCTCATACAGGTCGATGTCGCAGATATCCAGCGTGGGATGGTTTATGTCCTCCCCGGCGGCGAACAGGGCCGTATTCACCATATTGATAGCGGCATCGATGTCGTATTCGGCCTCCAGCATCTTCTCCATCAAATCCAGCACCCGCTCGCTGTCCTTCCCCGCCCTTTCTCCCGATCCCGTGCCGTCCGAGAGCATCACCGTCACTCTGCCCCTGCCCGGCTCTACCACGGCATAGTTGTCACCGGAGACGGTCTCTCCCTCTTTCACCGCCTTGGCAAATCCGGTCAGAGCCAGGAATCCCGCCTCCTCTTCCAGGATGAAGCTCTGGGGGGTCGGCTCCACCACATAGGGGGTATTCGCGGCAGGCATGAGTCTTCTGTCCAGCAGCACGGAAATCATGTCCGCCGCATCCTCCGCCGACACTTTCTCTCCTCTCTGGGTGCTCATGGTGAGCACCACGGCCTGTCTGCCGTCCTCCCTGGGCAGATAATGGGGGCTCTCCACCTGTATCCCCTCCTCCGCTAAAGCCTGGGTCAGCAGCCGCTTCTTCCTGCCCTCCATAGGATGGAAGCTCAGCACCTCACAAGCTGCCTCCGTCATGATTTTCGCCATCTCGTCCAGATGGCCGCTGATGATCTGCCTGCTCTCCCACAGCCTCCTCTGTGCCAGGACCGCTTCCCGGTCATCCGTCTCCGGAACGAATTCCCGGTCATAGCTCCTGGCCAACTCATGGAAGCTGTCCGCATACCCTAAGAGCCTGCGCCGACACAGATCCGATACCTGTGCCGTCTGCAGTTCCCTTTCCTCCCTTTTCCTTCTCCTCATGCCTGTCCACACCTTTCCGCTGAGATTCTATTATCGAAATATCATTATAGAAACTCCATCCACTATTTTTTGTCAAAAAAGCAAATCTCCTCCCTTAAAGTTTTGCGACAAAAAAAGCGGAAAGCCATCGCTCCCCGCTCATGTCACATTTCATTTCCTATTTGTCCTGTTTAAAAAGAATCTCATCCTCATACACAAGCCCAAGCTTCTCCCTGGCCACATCCTCGATATATCCCTTGGTCTGGATTTCCTTGCCCAGAGCCTCGATTTCCAGGGCACGCTGCTTCTCCGCCTCTATCTGAGCGTCCAGCTGGGCGGCCTCCGTCCTCTTTGCGTCGATTTTGTCCCGCAGCTCTATGCTCTTGACACCCACCAGGACCAAGATGAACACCACCACCAACGTCACCAGGAACATGCTGAAGCGGTTCTGCTGCCTCTTCCTGTATGCGATTCTCCGCCTTCTTGCCATAAGCACCTCCCTCGTCCAGCGTCCAATCCCGCCATCCGGAACCGCTGCCGGAGGATGCCGCTTCACGCCTTTAGATTCATTTTAAATACTTTCACGAAAAACGTCAACCGTAATTTTACGGCCCGGCACATTTTCCTCATCCGCCGTCTTATGTGCCCTCCGGCCCTATGTACCGCGCCCCCCGTCTTCCTGCCCGCGAAGCCAAAGGGCTTCCACAGCCATTTCAGGAGCCTTTTCAGGAGTCCCAGCAGCTTTGCAAGCAGCAGGGCAGCATACTTTACGAACAGGGGGCTGACGATTTTTCTATAGAAAAACATCCCTGCCAACGCGCCCAGCACGGCGAACCATCGCAGCGTCCCGTTGCTCTCATGGTACATCAATACTGTCTCTTATACACATCTGACGCTGCCGACGAA
>CAMQOJ010000033.1 GCA_947003375.1 uncultured Lachnospiraceae bacterium | reverse complement strand
CATATCCCCCGTCCAGGCCGCCCGCTCCCTGGTAGGGCAGTCCGTGGGCACATCGCAGAAATTGGACTTCTGGCTCCAGATGCTGTTCTCCACCAATCTGTTCACAGCCTCATCGGAGCATTCAAACCGCCCTAAACGCTCCATCCGGGAATAGACCGCTATGGAAGTAAAGACGGCATCAGTCAGGTCCACATCCGTCTCCACCTTCGCGTACCGGAAGCCCCAAATCGTAAATTTCGGCTTATAATGATTCTCCCCCTCCTTGCAGATATACACCACCTGCTGCCTGACGCCGCCCTCCTTGTGGCGCTTCCTGTCCTGGAAATTCTCCACAGTGAAATTCCCGTCTTCGTCCAGAGCTTCCCCATGGGTCAGCACAATACGGTCCCCCGCATGTGCATTGACGGTAAATTCCACATACCCGGCCAGATTCTGCCCATAATCGATGACTGTCTCCCCATTCGGAGTCTTCAGCAGCCTTCCTGTAAAGCGTTCCGCCTCCATAACAGGCACACAGTTGGAACAGACCAGATTCTCCACCCCGAACTCCGCCAGCCTTACCCCATGATACTCCCCAATCTCCTCCAGCCTGGCATCCACCACCTCGCCCTGCTGCATATCATCCTCGCGGATCGGCCCGTTTTGGGAAGCCTCCCAGCTTTCATCGGAGACGCATACCGCCCTGCCCTCCACCTCCAACTGAAAATACAGCGCCACATCCTCCCCATACAGATTCCTGTCCCCATCCACGCCGGAACAGCTGCGATACCACCCATCCCCCAGGATGACCTGTACCGCATTCTCCCCCTCCTTCAACAGCTCCGTCACATCATAAGTCTGATAAGCCAGCCTTCTGTCATAGGTGGAAGTCCCCGGAGCCAGCACAAACTCTCCCACCCGCTTCCCGTTCAGAAACGCCTCATACAGCCCATGACAGGTGATGTATAGCCTTGCTTCCCCCTTTTTCTCCAATACAAAGGATGTCCTCAGATAACTGGCCGGCCTATGAGGCTGCAAACCAGCCTTCCCGGACTGCGGCCCCCCTTTCCGGCCAGCCTCCCGAGCGCCTACCGGTACGGCACCTGAATCACCTACCGCGGCATCCCCCAGTCCCCAGTCCGGCTCCGGATCGATCCACCTCGCCACGAACTCCTCCCGCTCCAAAAGCCCTGTCTCAAAAAAGGCCTCCTCGCTCCAGTCCCCGGCCCTGTCCTCCTCATCCCACAGCCGCACCCGCCAGAAAACCCTCTGCCTGCTGCCCACTCCCACACCAAACAAAGCGTTCATCCCATCACTGTTTACCTTACCACTGTCCCAAATGACCCGATTCCCGCAGACCGCCTCAATCTCATAAGCCGTCTGCCTTCTCCCATTCCTACAATTCCAAGACAAATACGGCTCCCTGACATCAATCCCAACAGGATCCTCCATATATTCCGTCCTCAAACGAATCGCTTCCATAAACAAACCTCCTCACATCCCATCTACTCAAACCACACCCCAACAAGCCTCAACCCTACCCACGCCCAACATCCCAAACGAATCGCTGAAATCCAGGCGGCTGGGGCCGGGGGGCTTTTTGAAAGCACAAAAGAGCGCCCTTAGCCCGGAGACGAAATCCACTGCCTAGGGAGACTTAGGCGCAGCACCAATCGTCCCCCGCAGCGCTCCCCTACGGCTCCATATCCCCAATCTTCATCACTACCCCATCATAAGCCGAATACCCCCAACTCTCCGGCCTCCCGTCCTCCCCCTCCGCAAAGGAAAGCATCGCCGGCGCATGCACATCATCCCTGCAAAACACCGCCCGCAGCCTCATCTCTCCGGTATGCCTCCCCGTCACAGAAAGGTCAGCCTCGAACACCGTCTTCCCCGGCGCGAATATACTGGCCGGAGCCGTAACCGCCATACTGCCATTATAAAAAGTCTCCCCATCCTCGCTGAAATCCTCATACACCGTCCGATATACAGGCGGATTCCCCACCCCGCCCTCGTTCAGCACATACCCTCCGGCCTTCCCTTTGATTTTAATGGAAAACACCTCCTCCGCAGGTTTACACCGCGGCGCTTCCCCCGGAAGCGCATAAGGTATCTCCCCTTTCTCCGGTGTCACCCCCGCAGCCACCGGCTGCCCGGGCACATAGTCCAAGAGACGGCACATCCGCAGCCGCCTCTTCAAAGGCCCCTCCGCAGGCCGCGTCCCCTCATTCCACATAGCCCGGGTACTGTCCGGATGCCAGCTGATCGGAGAATAATACACCCACCTTCCCTCCGGATCGCTCAAATCCACGCCGACATGGGCCCTGCCCTCCCTGCGGGACTTCTCGATGTCAATCAGCACAGGCCCCACATTCCCCTTGCGGAACGCGCGCACACCGCTGACACAGTACATGTAAAGACAGTTGATGAACTTGCCGCGCACCGCTATGGACTGGGGCTGGGGCACCAGGCCGAACACCCCGCAATTGGTCTTTTCCGAGAACCGCGTGGACATCACCACCCCCAGCCTTTCATCCGCCGAGAAAATCGTCGTCTCCTCATATCCCGGCGTATCCGTAATCTGAATCAGTTCCTCGCTGTCTAAGGGCAGCAGCATGCTCTCGCTGACGCTGTCCCCGCCACCCGCCATGGACAGGGCCCTGCCACCCCGGACGAACTGCTTCAGCTCCCCGCCCCTGGCAGGCAGCGTCACGCAGCATCCCTGGTTTTCCGGATCCGGCTCCCAGAGCCTGTCCCCGCTGATGGCGACTATGTCCTCCAGACGGTAACATCCCTCCTCCCGCTCCAGCCGCCCCAGATAGTTCATGGAGCCCGTGGATGTCAGCATCGTCCAGGCCATATACCTGTTGTCCGGGGCAACCACAATCTCCGACCAGTGCATGAAAATGTTCTCCCCATGCTCCAGGTGCTCCGGATAGTACAGGCGCACCAGCTTCGCCTCTTTACAGCAGTCGATGTCCGGGCTGCACTCCAGGACATAGTCCCCCAGCAGAATCCTCCTGTTGTCCGCGAAGCACATCCATCGAATCCCGTTGGCCCCGGGCAATTGCGGGATTTCCCCGTCGAAGACCTCCCTCACGTCAGTCCCGTCGTCGTTTTGCGTGACCACATGATACCAGCTCTTTCCCCCATGCTCCCCTGCGGTGCTGTAGGAGGCCAGCACCCTGCCGGAACAGGTATAGGTGCCCGAGACCTCCTCCGCCTCCCAGGGAAGCGGGATGTCCCGAATCTCAATCCGCCCGAATTCTCTGTCTTCTATAATCATATCAGCCCTCCTGTGTTCTATATCCGAATCCGCTGTCCCAAAATCCGTCTGTTCTGAAATCCGCCGCTCCTAAACACGCCGCTCTTTCCAAGACCGGCTCCGGGAACCTTGTCCCGCTCCCGGAGCCGCCCGCAGCTTCCGCTCCTGTCCTCACGCCGCGTTCCGTTTTGCCGCGGCCTTCTTCTCGGCGATGCGCTTCTGCACCTCCACCATCTCTTCCTTGTCCAGGTCGCAGAACCGCATGGCGATCAGCGTGACGATCCACCCTCCCATAGGCATGCCGTACATGAGCGCCATAGTCATCCAGAAAACCCCTCCCGTCAGCGCGTCCGTGGGCTGGGGCATGGTCTGGGTATAGCCGATCAGGGCCACCGCCGCCGTGGCGATCAGCGCGCCCGCGGAGGAGACAATCTTGTCAATCAGGCTGTGGATGCCCGTCACCACAGCGGGGATGTACTTGCCCCCCCTGTCCAGTTCATAGTCGATGATGTCCGCCATGAACGCGGTGTTGCCGCTTGTGATGCACATCTTCGCGCCGTTGGTCAAAAGCTGCAGGACCATGAAGACGACCATCAGAGGGAACATGGTGCTGATATTGCGCGTATCGCTGAACAGGTGCAGCGCAGTAAAGAACACCATCGTGGCCACCGTTATCCCGATGCAGATATAGTTCCAGTCCACAATGGTCTTCTTGTTGCCCCTCTTCCTGGCATAGGCCGCGCCCACAAAGGCGAAGAGGATGGACGGAATCATGCCTATGGTGCTCAGCTTGGTGGAGATTGCCATGTCGCCCACGATGATGCCGTTCAACATGGTCATTACGATGGACTGGCTGGCCACCTGCTGGGCAATCTTGTCTGAAGCGCCGGAAGCGATGTAGCACTGCAGAGGGCGGTTGTTCTTCAGCACGTCCAGCATATCCTTCATCCTGAGCTTTTCCTTCTTGGCGGTGACGCCCACGAAGTTCTCGGGCCTGTCGAACTCAGATATGCCGATGCAGGTCAGCACCAGGCCCACGGCGGAGATGCCGATAGTCATCCAGCAGGCCGCTGCCAGGAACTCCAGGGTATAGCCGCCATATTTGGGCATTAACTGCGTAAAGGCCACCAGGTTCATGGTGATGGGGACCAGGTAGTTGAACACCGTTCCCGCCACGCCCACGATGGGCCGCTGCTTCGGGTCGTTGGTCATCAGCGGCCCCACGGTCTGGGACGTCATGTTGAACAGGGTATAACCGATGACATAGACGACATACAGCACAATGTACAGCGCCACCCCATGGCCCTTGCCCGCGGCCCAGTTGTACATCCCCAGCACGGCGAAGACCATCACCAGCCAGCCGCCGATCAGCAGGATGCGTATCTTGCCGAACCTGGTATTGACCTTGTCGTACACAAAGGCCAGCAGGGGATCCGTGACCGCGTCGAAGACGCGGGTGAACGTCAGAATCCCTCCCACTGCCACCGTGGCGATGCCGAAGCCTACGTTGGCGCTGTAGCTGGCCATGCCCATGAGGAAATAGAAGCTCATGCCCACCATGCCGCTGGTGGCGGTGAGTATGATCTGCCAGGCTTTGGCCCGGCGGTACTGTACAGTTCCGTTTTGACTGGATGTGTTCTGACCGGATGTGTTTTGAGACATAATGAAGCCCTCCTCGTTTCGATGATTTTGATTTGACGTTCCGCTGTTTCTACTTCCATTATACATAAATCACTTTTTCCCATGTTCAAAAATCACTTATGCTGTTCGATTTTTCATGTTTTTCTGAAAAAAAGGCCTTCAAATGTCAAATTACTTAACACGCTCTCCAGGATTTCGTGTATACTGAAAACATCCCGCAAAGAACCTTGACAACTGAATAAAGGCTTTACACCTTGCCGAAGGACTGTTTTAATGGAATCACCAGACACACGCAGGAAATCTCTTTTTTATGGTGGGAGATGATTATATGCTGCCAGGTATCGAGGTTACAAAACAGGCCCTTGACGATTTCAAGAAGATTCAAAAGTATATGCTTTTGGCAAAGGAAGAATATGCTACAAAGACGTATTCGGAATTAAAAGAAGAATACCTGACACTGAAAGCATTGTTAAATGTATCAGGTGTCAATATGACAGACATTGACAGAATCAAAGAGTAACCATTTGAACATCTGAATAGCAGCCATGAAACAGGGTGTAATGTCTTTATTGAGTCATCGGGATGATTCAGGGCTTTGCACCTTTTTTAGTGCCAAAACCCATATAGCAAAAAACGAAATACCATGCAAACAAGGAGGTCATCTAATGCGTATCAGAACAGACATCAATGTGATGGATTTCCTGAGACAGGTCAAAAAATGCCATTCGGAGGTGCTCTTTGAGACCCCGGAGGGCGACAGCATCGCCCTGAAGTCCACTTTGAGCCAGTACATCTTCTGCACCATCGCCCAGAATATCCCCCTGCTCGAAAGCGGCAGCATCCGCTTCTCTGACAGGGCGGACGAAGAGATTCTGAAAGATTACCTGTGTGGCTGAGGGGAGAATACACAATAGAGCTGTGCATACACAATAGAGCTGTGCATACACAATAGAGCTGTGCATGCATAATGAAGAGGAGCATTCATGGACGTTCGGCAAAAATTGGACTTTTTGGAGCAACTGATCCGCTGCTGCTATGATATCTCGCTGCGCAGCTATCCGCCGCAGCTTCTCTCCGGATCCGACTTTCCGGGACAGTCCCCGGACAGCGATAGCATATTGATTCTGCTGAACCTGGAGGCCCATCTGCAGAAACACATCCGAGAGAATGCCAGAGAGCCCCTCTTTCTGGCAGACCATCTGGGCATGATCTGGATCGCCGGGCTGGAATACCAGGGGGATACCCTGAAACAGATCCATATACTGGGGCCCGCCTATTCCGGGAAGAATTCCTTCCAGGTCATCCGCCGGAAACTGGAGGAGCACAATCTGTCCGTGGCAGTCCGGGCCAGGATGTTCCGGCTCTTTGAGCACATCCCCGTGATTCCCACCAATCAGCTCTTCCAGTACGCGGTGATGCTGCACTACTGCATCACCGGACAGCGGATATCCACCAATGACATCCGCTTCGCCGAGGAGCCGGGCCGGATATCCTCCTTTTCCGAGGCGAATCTAATCACCACGGAGCACCGGGGCATCTGGATGGCGGAGCAGGAATTCATGAAGATGCTGCGGGAGGGGAACCCCAATTATCCGGAAGCCCTGGCACGCTCCAGCAGCATGAGCAATGGGCCCCGGTTCGACATCGGCGACTCCCTGCGCTCCGCCAAGTCCACCGCCATCGTCCTGCTGACCCTCTGCTCCAGAGCCTCCATCGAGGGAGGCGTGAGCCCTGCGGTGGCCTATACCCTGAATGATTACTACATGCAGATGATAGAGGACTGCCAGGATATCCCGGAGGTTTCCAATACCTGCTCCTGCCTGCTGGCGGACTATGTACAGCGCGTCCGCCAGTCGAAATCCGATTCCTCCCTGTCCCTCCAGATCAGGAATGCCTGCGACTATATCTCCCTGCACATCCGGGAAAAGCTTTCCATGGATGTGCTGGCAAAAGAGGCCGGGTACACGGAATACTATTTCTCCCATAAGTTCAAGCAGGAAATGGGCCTGAGCGTGACAGATTACATCAAACAGGAGAAAATCCGCCAGGCCAGACTGCTGCTGTCAGGAACGAAGATGAGCATCCAGGAGATCAGCGATGAGCTGAACTTCGGCTCCAGGAGCTACTTCTCCTCCACCTTCCAGAAGGAGACCGGGATGTCTCCCAGCGAATACCGGGAGCGGAACCGGAAAGTTTAGAAAATGACGGAGGGCTGCGCCAGGGATGCAGCCCTCCGGTTCATATATCCTTCAGGAATTCCGCAGAACGCTGTATGGATTTTATGGGAGAACCGTCCACCCAGTTCCTGTGGCTCTCCAGGATGACGGCATCCACTCCCGCGGCCAGGGCCTGTCCTGTCAGGGCTTTCAGGTTCATGTTCCCGTACCCCAGCTCCATGCTGTCAGACTTTAAGAGCGGCGTCATGGAGGGGCCGGTGAGCCTGGTTCCACGGTCATTGATATGGTAGAGCTTCATCCTCTCCCCGAGCTGCCGCATCAGGGCCAGCGCGTCCACTCCCGCCTCCGTGGGCCAGTAGGAATCGAATTCAAAGTTCACGTACTCCGGATCCGTCTCCTCCTGTAATAGCCCATAAGCGGTCATCCCTTTCGAAACCTTGCGGAACTCACAGTTGTGGTTGTGGTACAGCAAAGATACGCCGCCCTGGCCAAGCTCCTTTCCCGCCTGGTTCAGGTCCCGGGCCAGGCCGCTTACAGCCCCTTTATCCGAATAGTCGAAGCGGTACATGCCTGTCACCACGATATATTTCGTGCCGAATTTCCTCGCCTCTTCTATCACCGTGGAGGTCTCCCGCCGGATTGTCCCCAAATCCTCATGGACGCTCACCACGGACAGCCCCGCCTCTTTCACCAGGGCGGCCCAGTCCAGCCTGCCGCCCCTGCCCACGGGCATCCCTGCCATCTTTGTCATCATGCGCACCAGGAAGCCTGTGGGACGTATCATGAATCCGTTCAGCTCGATTCCGCCGTATCCCGCTTTTCTGATTGCCGCCAGCGTGTCCCTGGCCTGTGCTTCCTTTGCCGTCACTGTTCCCAGCATAATCTGCTGTACTGCCTTCACCGGCATATCCTCCGCCTCCTTCCTTTCAGTTCCGCAGCCGCCCGATCCGTCTTTATTTTTTTATTTTCTGGAGGATGCGGTTCAACTGTTTTATGCTCTCCTCTTCGATGTCCCCCGCCTGCTTCAGGAGGCTGATCAGCGTCATCCTGCCCATCATGCGCTGGAGGCCGGGATTGTCCTTTACCGCCTCCGCCACATCGCCTCTGGAGGCAGCGCCCTTCTCCATCATCCCGTTGACGATGGCCCCTGCCTCCGGGTTAGCCCGCAGGTCTGCCAGGGTATCGGAGACGGAGAAGCAGTCCGGATTGAATGCATCCTGGTCGAACCAGTTGACCACATTCTGTTTCTTCACAAAGACGTAATCCGGGTTCTCTGTTTGCACCCTGCGCAGAGTGATGCTGTCGGACACTTCCACCATGCCGCCAGAGGTCGTCGCCGCCTGTCCGTCTTTTTTCCTGTCGGGCCGCTGCCCTGAACCGCATCCTTTTTCTCCCTCCGACTGTCCCGGCCTATGGCCCACCGCTACATCGGGGCATCCGGCAGAGGCGTCTGCGGGCGGGGTTTCCGGAAATTTCCCCCGGGCCTCGACCATGTGCTCCCCGGAAATGGGCACCCGGAACCGGAATACCCGCCTGCCCTGCAGGGTGTCGAAGAGCTTCCCGTCCACGTACAGGGCCACTTCCTCCGCGTTGGAGTAGACCTTCACCTCCGTCGCGTCCTCCGCCCTGTCCCTGTACCGCCTGCCGCAGATATGCACCATGGGCTCTCTGTTCCAGGCAGCTTTATAGAGGTAAAAGGCATCCTTCCTGGTCTGCCTGTCGAAAGTCACCAGGCCCTTCTGGTTCTCCCCGTGCTTCCCGCCCTCGTCACGGCCGTCCGCCGCGAAATCGAACAGGTTCCACACATGGGTGGCCCAAAGCCAGGGCCGCGCCTCAATCATGTCCAGGATATGCTCATGGTACAGGGCCTGGTAGCTCTCCGTATAGTCCCCCTTCTCCGGCTCGCTGCTCTGGAACCGGGGATTGGCATCCGCGCCGTACTCGGAGAAGCCTATGGGACGGTCAGGATACCTGCTGTGGTATTCGTCGAAGAATTCATCGTTCTGTTCCAACTCCCCCAGATACCAGCCAAAGTACAGGTTATAGCTGTTCACATCGGGAATCTCCAGGATTGGGCTGTCAGTCTCCAGCATAAACACATTGGCCATTGTGGTAAGACGGGTGGCGTCCATCCGATGACACAGGTCGTTGAGCAGTCTGTGGTTCTCCAACAAATCCCCGTTCACGGCGCTGGCGGCAGTGATTTCATTGCTCAGGCCCCAGACCGCGATGGAGGGATGGTTATAGCACTGGGCAATCAGTTCCTCCATCTGTGTCAGGGTATTGGCTCTGCCGTTCTTCATATGCATGGTGATATAGGGAATCTCCGCCCAGACTACAATTCCGTATTCATCACAGAGATCATAAAATTCCTGGGCGTGCTGGTAATGAGCCAGGCGCAGGGTGTTGGCCCCGATTTCCCGGACGATCGCCATGTCCCGCCTGTGGTGCTCCGGAGCCAGTGCGTTGCCGACTCCCCTGCAGTCCTGATGGCGGCTGACGCCCCGCAGAGGATAGCTGCGGCCGTTCAGGAGGAAGCCTTTCTGAGGGTCTATCTCGAATCTGCGGCAGCCGAAGCGCGCACTCACCTCATCGCCGCTCTCCAGCCATGCCCTGGCTGTGTAAAGGTAAGGGGCGTCCACACCGTCCCAGAGACGTACATCCTGGATTTTGAATACCGCCAGAGCACGAAAGTTCACTGACGCTCCGCTCCTTCTGTCAATCTCGCTTCCTTTGGATTTCCCTCTCTGCCTTTCATCATCTGCACCATGGCATGAGCTGTCCGCTTCCTTCTTTTCGCCCGCAGTCTTCCGTCCGGTGCCGTCTGCCGTATCCCCGCATCCCTCCAGGGCCACCCTCACGTCCCCAGTTCCGGTCTGCCAGGTCTCTACGGTCACTTTGGCGCAGCCCCTCTCCAGATCCACTACAGGAGTCACCTTGATGCCGGGCCCACCGCAGTAGGCAAGGTCGAAATGAGCCTCCGGAACCACGATCAGGTTCACATCCCGGTACAAGCCGCCGTAGAAGGTAAAGTCCGCTTTCTGGGGATAGACGCTGTCATTGTCACTGTTGTCCACGGAAATGTCCAATTCGTTCCTGTCCAGCAGATGCTCCGTCAGGTTCACCCGGAAAGCGGAATATCCCCCCCGATGGGTTGCCAGCAGCTCTCCGTTCAGGCGCACTTGTGCCGTCATAGCCGCCCCTTTCACCTCCAGCCAGACCTGGCTCCCCGGCTCCATGTCGGGCCTTTCCAGCTCCCGCACATACCGACAGACGCCGCGGTAGTAGTCGTTTCCCCCGTCCTGGCCATCCACCGCGTTCCAGGTATGGGGCAGGGCCACCTGGCTGCACTGTCCGTCCTGATAGAATTTCCAGCCTTCTTTCAAAGAAATCACTCTTCTCATGTCGTTCTCCTTGCTTTTATTTGCAGAGTCAGATTTTTGATATTAGAATACTCTTCTATGGAATGCCTTTCTTCCATATTATAAAGGATAGGACAGGTCCGGGAGGTTCAAAAAATCATTTTTATGTGCAAAGATCCGTGCAGTTTTGAAATATCCCCCGATTTTTTCAAAAATCTGTCCATTTCCGGCTTTCGCCGCCGTGCCTTATGTGTCATACTGTTTTCAGAGGACTTACCTGATTTCTATAAGTTTCCATAAGGAGGACATGACCCATGCAATTTGAAAAGGACTTTTTTCTAGGCGCGGCCACCGCTGCCCATCAGGTGGAGGGCGGCAACATCCACAGTGATTACTGGGCCCAGGAACACATGGTACATACGGACTTTTTAGAGCCCAGCGGCGATGCGGTGGACCATTATCACTGCTACGCGGAGGACATCCGCCTGATGGCACAGGCCGGACTCAACGCCTATCGATTCTCCATCGAATGGGCGCGCATCGAGCCTGAGGAGGGGCGGTTTGACGAGGCGCAGATTCTTCATTACAGGGACGTCATCAATACCTGCCGGGAAAACGGCGTCGAGCCTGTAGTCACCCTGCTCCACTTCACCAGCCCCAAATGGCTGATTTCCAAAGGCGGCTGGGAATCTGACGAGACCCCTGGTTGTTTCGCCCGCTACACCCGCTATGTGATGGAACGGCTGGGAAACGACCTGCGCTATGTCTGCACCATCAATGAGGCCAACATGGGCATACAGGTGGCCGCCATCGCAAAACGCTATATGCGGCAGATGATGGCGAAGATGCAGGCAGCCGAAGCGGGCGGGCTGTCGTCCGCTGACGGCGGTACGGCCCAGGACACCACCGTCCAGATGGGCTTGAACCTGGAGAAGATGATGGCCAATCAGAAAGCCGCGGATGCCGAGCGCATGGAGCTCTTCGGTGTCCCCAAGGCCGAATGCTTTACCAGCCCCCGGACACCCCATGGGGACGAAATCGTCATGGAGGCCCACAAAGCGGCCAGGGCTGTCATCCGCGAGTTGGCGCCCCATATCCGAATCGGCCTGACCTTAAGCCTCCATGATATCCAGGCCCTTCCCGGCGGCGAGGAGAGGGCCGCAAAGGAATGGGACGAGGAATTCCTCCATTACCTGCCCGCCATCAAGGACGATGATTTCCTGGGCGTACAGAACTATACGCGCACCCGCATAGATTCCTCCGGTCCCCTGCCTGTCCCCCACGGAGCGGAAGTGACCCAGATGGACTATGAATTCTATCCCCAGGCCCTTGCCAATGTCCTTCGCCGAGTGGCAGCGGACTTCAAAGGAGATCTGTTGGTGACGGAGAACGGCATCGCCACCTCAGACGACACCCGCCGGGTGGCGTTCATCGAGACTGCCCTCTGCGGTGTAAAATCCTGTGTGGAGGAAGGGCTCCCCGTGAAAGGCTATTTCTACTGGAGCCTGCTGGACAACTTTGAATGGCAGAAGGGCTACTCCATGACCTTCGGCCTGGTAGCCGTAGACAGAGCTACCCAGACCAGGCATCCCAAGCCCAGCCTTTCCTATCTGGGAAGCCTGCGCGGACAGGCAGGGCCTGAACAGCAAAGCAACTTTTAACTGCGTAACCACAATACAAAAATGCGAGGAACTCCGACATGAAAAAATATTTCTGCAACCCAATCAACTTTACCTACCAGTACCAGTTCAACCAGAAGGAGGGAGGCTTCTCCCTGAACCGGGAGGCCGCCGATCCGTCCATGATCCTGTTCCGGGGAAAATACTATCTCTTCCCCAGCATGACCAGAGGCTTCCTGGTCAGCGAGGACATGGCGAGCTGGAAGCTGCGCCCGCTGACAGGCGTGCCTCTCTACGATTACGCCCCGGACGTGCGGGCCATCGGGGACTGGATGTACTTCTGCGCCAGCCGCAAAGGAGAGATTTGCGACTTCTACCGCACAAAAGATCCTGAAAGCGGCGTATTTGAAAAGCTCCCCGGCACCTTCGACTTCTGGGACCCCAACCTTTTCCTGGACGATGACGGAAAGCTGTACTTCTACTGGGGCTGCAGCAACATGACCCCCATCTGGGGCGTGGAGCTGGATCCGGAGACCATAGAACGAATCGGAGAGCCCGTGGCGCTGATTGACAACCACAAGACGGAATACGGCTATGAGCGCTCCGGCGAGGAGCATCATTATGACCCCTCCTCCAGCCGCATCGTGCAGATTCTCAAAGAACAGATTGCCAAAGCTTCCGGCTGCCGCCCGGAGGATGTGACAGATGTCACACCGGCCATCGAGGCCACGCCGGAGAGCTACCGCCCCCTGCTGCGCGCCGCCCTGTTGGACAATCCCTATATCGAGGGGGCCTGGATGACCAAACATGACGGCAGATACTACCTGCAGTACGCTGCCCCCGGCACCCAGTACAATATCTACAATGACGGCGTCTGCGTAAGCGAAAGTCCCCTGGGGCCTTTCACGGCCTGCCCCAACAACCCCTACTCCTACTCCCCCGGCGGCTTCCTGCCCGGCGCGGGCCACGGCTCCACCATGGAGGACAGTCAGGGGAACTGGTGGCACGCCAGCACCATGCGCATCTCCAGGAACCATGATTTCGAGCGCCGGATCGGCATCTGGCCCGCAGGCTTCGACGCGGACGGGGAGCTGTTCTGCAACCAGCGCTACGGCGACTGGCCCCAGTCCGTCACCGGGGAGAAGAAAGACCCCTGGGCAGCCCCGGAGTGGATGCTCTTAAGCTACGGGAAGACCGCCACCGCCAGCAGCTGCGATTGCCCGGAAAAGGACGCCTCCCATGTGGTGGATGAGAACGTGCAGACCTGGTGGAAAGCCGCCGGGGAGGATGCCGCCCCCTGGCTTCTGGTAGACCTGGGCCGCTGCTGCAGGGTACATGCGGTGCAGATTAATTTCGCGGATGATGTGGAGACCGTCACGGAGCTGCCCCAGGGAGCCGAACTTACAGGAGACCCGGGCAGAGGGCGCTATATCGAGGAGCGCTCCTTCGCCACCAGGTGGTTCCTGGAGACCAGCACGGACGGCGAGCATTGGTTCGAGATGGAGGACTGGCGGAACACCGACACAGACCTGCCCCATAACCTGGTGGTGTGGGAGGACGGTCTGCCAGCCACATATATACGTCTGACCGTCATCGACACGCCCTACCACAGACCGGCCTGCATCAGCGGCCTGCGGGTGTTCGGCAGGGGCTGCGGCAACGCTCCCGCCCCGGTGACTGAAGCGGAAGCCGCCCGCCTGGACGGCATGTCCATGAATGTCACCTGGAAAGAGGTCTCCTCCTCAAATGAATTCGCTTCCTGGAATCACGCTAGCTCACGCAGTGAGGTTGCCATGGGCTACGAGGTGCTCTGGGGACACGCGCCGGAGAAGCTCTACCACAGCTACCGGGTATTCGGCCGGACCCAGGTGGAGATACGCGCTTTGATGGCGAATGTGGAGCGGTATTACGTCCGCATCGACGCCTTTAATGAATGCGGCATCACCGAGGGAAAGGTCTTCCCTGTGGACGGCGCCGTGTAGCAGGCTTTGGGCGGATTCCGCAACGCGCCCCGGCCAAACAGGTCAAAATCGGAAAATCCGGCCCGACCGACCCTACTGCGATACCTCCCAGCGGTTCTGTCGGCCGGGCCTTTTGCATTTCATGTCTGTATGTAATCGAACAATTCCGGATAGTTTTCTCTATGGTCCCGTATCAGCCATCGCTGATACTCCCGGACATACTCCTTAAATGCGGCCAGTTCTTTCCTCAGTAATCGCCTCAGAATTTTGGCTTCCATCTTCTTCTGGGGAGTGGAGCCATAGTATACTTCCCGGAGAAGTCCCTGTGTGTTTATAGTCTCCTCCCGAAAGTCCAGCAGTTCGAACAGCAATTCCGCTTCCGTCCCAAAGTATCCCTTCTTCCGAAAGGCAATCAGCTTTTCCACATCTTTCTGTGCTTTCTCTGTCATTTTCCGCTCTATTCTAATCATAAGCGCCTGCCTTCTATCTCCTCGACTCTGTCCCTGGCTTTCTGCAGCTCAATGTGGAGGTGCGTCTCCAGCTCGTCAATCAGCACAATTCCTTCCACATCATACTCGCTGAGATAGGATTGCTGTGTCTTTAAATGCACCATGTACTTGTGCAAGAGCTCTCCCGGCGCAGAGTCGATACCGTAAATGTCGTTCAGCCGGATTTCCTCCACCCCGTGGGAACGGATTATTTCGGTTTTCCTGTCCGCAGGGAAAAAAGCCGTATGGCCTGCTTCCCGGTTGTTAAATTTGCGAATCAACCCTATCAATCATACCTATTGCCCGGAATGGACAGCTCCTTGTACAGCCTTGCTCTGGCATCCATATCCCGCACCGCCAGTTCCACGTCTTCTCTCCTCCCAAGGTCATACAGTCTCTCTAACAAAGAGGTCAGTTTAGCCTCGCCTCTTACTTCTCCACGTACTTCTCCACGTACTTCTCCTCTCGCTTCCAGCTGGCTGATATATTCACACATCATAATCTTCTTTCCCTTCTTTTTCTCCAAAAGCTTATTTGCCTGTTCCGTAAATCCTGTATCCCCCGTAATTGCTTCCATCATATCGCAAAGTGCTTCCAAGTGAATAATGTCCTGTCCCCCTCGTCTCTCGAAATTCCCTTCATTGAGATAATCCACCACAAATCCCATGTCACTGGTGAAGCGGCTCCTGATTTCCAAAGGCAGGTTGTTCATATGGTAAACCACCAGCCTGCTATCGTCTATCTCCTTCAGTTTCTCCGGAGGCACCCCATTCCTCAAAAGCAGCCCATGAAGGCTTTGGGGGATGCGGCTGGTCTTCCCGGTCCAGTCAATCACAATAGCAATCACCCCGTACACCGGAACGCCGCTTTCCAGCTGCCGCCTGTAGAAGCCTCCCTGATAAGATATCTTCCGCAGAACCTGCCGCTCCTCCAGTTCGGTCTCATTCTCGATTATGTACTGAAGGACAATCGTCCCCTTTTCCGTCAGATATCTGCTGGCATCGCAGAATTGATTATGCGCCTTTCCAGCCTTATAGAAGCTTTCCGTAGGCGCAGGCTGTGTATCGTCCGGATCCAACTGCCTTTCGCCGTCATATACCAGCGTGTTGATGCAATCCGCGAACACATCGGCATATGACATCAGGATTTTCTCTGTGACATCTTTTTCTGCCATTCTACACCTCCCTTGTTCAGTTGATTGGGAGCTTCTGAAAACTCCCGCCAATAAATTTGAAGTTGAAGCAGGAATTTTCCGATCTGTACGAAGAACAGAACCGATTACAGAATAATGCTGGATGAAAATCTGCTCTGGATTTATCTTACCACAAAGCGGAAGTCTTTTCAATTATATTTTTTAAATTAACTAATTACGTCAGACCGTTTCTCCCTTTCCTGGCCTTCCTCCTGCAGCCTTTGGTGGAGAATGCCGTATCCCACGGCCTGCAGATCTCCAGCAGCCGGGAAGGAACCTGTGTGCGCAGACTTTCCCGTAAGCCCCGAGGCCAGCGCCCGGACGCCGGTTCGAGGCACCTGACCGCAGTTCCCCCCTCAACTGCCCAGTGAATTCTTTTTCCGGATTCTCCTGCCGCGTTATTGTGCTTTCCGGGCATCTGTGCTAAACTTAAGTGCATAAAGCTGATACAGCAGGCCCGCGGGTCAAATGTGCAAAGGGCTTCCAAGCGTGCCGCAGGCGGCATGACGGGAAGTTTGAGGACTTTCACAGCAATCGTTCATTAACAGGCAAAGGAGACAAGAACATGAGCATTCAAGAATGCAAACCCATCAAAGAAGGCAAGGTACGGGAAATCTACGACAATGGCGACAGCCTGATTATGGTGGCAACGGATCGAATCAGCTGCTTCGATGTGATCCTGGACAACAAAGTGGACAGGAAAGGCGCCGTGCTGACCCAGATGTCCAGGTTCTGGTTCAATATGACAAAGGACATCCTGCCCAACCACATGATTTCCGTGGACGTAAAGGACATGCCGGAATTCTTCCGCCAGGACAGGTT
>CAMQOJ010000032.1 GCA_947003375.1 uncultured Lachnospiraceae bacterium | reverse complement strand
CCTAACATGTTTTTTATGTATCTGATATTGTCCTTCAGTGGAATTTTGCTTGTCAAATCATCCGGCATATTTTTGACCCTCTTTCTAATCATCCAAATTCTATCGCTGACATCTGCTCCGCGGCTGCCTGTCCATCTCCTGACACATAGTACCGGGACTGTATCTCGAACATTTGAGCGTAGCTTCCCCCCAGCGCCATCAGTTCCTCATGTGTGCCCTCCTCCTTGATTCGACCGTCCTCCAGGAAGAGGATCCTGTCCGAGAACTTGGTGCTGGCCAGCCTGTGGGAAATGAACAGGGAAGTCCGGCCTTTGCTGATTTTCACGTATTCCTCATAAACTTCACTCTCGGCGATTGGATCCAGCGCCGAGGTGGGCTCGTCCAGAATCAATATACTCCCGTCTTTATACAATGCCCTGGCAAGGAAGAAGCGCTGGGCCTGGCCTCCGGACAGCTCCACGCCGTCCTTGAAGGCTGTCTTCGTCATAAAGGAATCCATTCCGATGCCCCGCTCCCTGAAGGTCTCCTCCAGCCCGGCCTCCCGCAGGGCCGCCCAGGCCCGCTCCTCATCCGTCTCCCCGGGCTTGCGCAAGGAGATGTTGCAGCCCACCGGGTAGGGGAAGATGGTGGCCTCCTGGAACACCACGGAGAACAGATCGTACAGCGCCCGCTTGGACACCCCCGCGATGTCCACGCCATTGATCAGTATCTGCCCCTCGTCCGGCTCGTACAGGCCGCAGAGCAGCTTCACCAGCGTGGTCTTGCCCGCACCGTTGATGCCCAATAGCGCCACCTTCTCCCCGGGCCGTATCACCAGGTTGAAATGGTCGTACACCTTGCAGCACTTTTCATCCGTGGAGGACTCTCCTCCCCCGGAACGGCCGTCTTCCGCGGAAGGCTCCTCTTCTGTTTTTTCCCCATAGGAAAAGCTCACGTCCCGGAATTCAATCTCCACAGGGGTCCGATACAGCGCCGCGGGCACCTCTCCCTCCCCGCCGATCTCCGGAAGCTCCATATGGGCCCGCATGCAGGAGGCATCCGCATTCGCCAGCTTCAGTCCGGAATAGGTGTCAACGATGTTCGTGACGAAGCCGGAAAAACCCGTAATCGCCCCGAAGTACACCAGAAACTCTGCGGCGGAGATGTCCCCCTGTAGACAGGTGTAAATCAGGTATGCGTAGGCGAAGCCGTTCCTGCACAGGCTCAGCAATAGCTGCAGGAGGTCTGTGGCGAACATCCTGCGCCGGTTCTTCTTCTCCAGCTTCAGCCTGTGTCCAAAGAGGTTCTCTCGAAACGCCATCAGCCAGTCGTTCATGGCGAAGATGCGCACGTCCTTGGCCATCGTGGTATCCTTCATGGCCCGATTCAGGTAACTGATTTCCCGGTCGGACTGGGCGAACTCATCTCTGAGGGCAAGCTGCCAGCGGTTCTTCATCCGCAGAATCCCGTAGTTCACCAGGGACAGTCCCAGAAGCAGCGCCACCAGCCAGGGCTTCAGGGTGCTCAGCACCGAGGAATACAGGAAGAAGCTGACCACGTTCACCAAAAGCCACCTTGGGTCGTCCAGCATCTTGTAGCTCACCGCCCAGTCTCCACCCTGCATGGACTGATAGGCACGCCTGGTAATCTTCTTCTGCGGAATGCCCTTCTTCCATTCGCCGTACTCTACATATTTATAGAGGCATTTCGTCTGCTTCAGGACGGCCTCGCCCAGTAGGATATTGCGGAACGTATTTTCGTAGAAATAAGTTTTGGAGCCCGCCTGGGAGACCATGGACTCCGCAATCAGCGCCACCCCGCCCGCAAGCGCTATCACTGCCAGCCCCTGAAAAAGCCCGCCCTCCGATACCTGGCTCAGCACGATGCCCGGCATCAGGATGCCGAGGAAGGGGAGCAGTATCCTGCCAAACATGGTAACGGCATGGTAGACTGCCACATGGGGGAATTCCCGGTAGAGCAGCCTGTAGTAATACCGGATGTTGGAGAGCAGGGGGTAGCTTGGCGTGCTCTCTGTCTTCTCCGGGCTTTTATCCCTGCGGATGGTTTTCGGTCCGTTCCCGGTTCCTGTCCTGCCCATTGGCTTTTGCTTCATCGGCTCCTTTTTTCGTCTGGGCTCTTTTCGCGCTCCAATCATGGCTTTCATCCTTTCCGGACAGCGGTCTGAACTCTGTGCCTCTCTAACGCTGTCTAAACCTATTTTAGCGCATCCGCGAAAAAAAGAACCGTTTCTGCACGAACGGTTCCTCTTTTGCACGAAATGCATTCCATATCCGAAATATCCTGTGGCAGGCGAACCTTTGGCAGATTCCTACAGCGGCAGCAGAATCTCCGTGGCGAAGACATTGCCCTCATCCTGCCTGTTCAGATATCCTCTGTACTTTTTCACCACCTTGTCGATTCTGTACAGCCCGTAGCCATGGCTGTCCGTGCCCTTTGTGGAAAGGTACTTTCCAAAGCCCTTCCGGTAAGCGCCGTCCGCGGCGTTCATCACATAGATATAGAGGTTGTCCCTAACCTTCGCCATGTAGAAGCGCAGGAACCGCTCCTCCTGCGGCACCTTCAGGCAGGCCTCCATGGCGTTGTCCAGCAGGTTCCCGATCATGACGCTTAAATCCACCTCAGAGACAGGGAGATCCGGCGGCAGGGCGGCGGTGGCATCCACCCGGATGTCCCTGGCCTTCACCACGGAAAGCTTGCTGTTCAGGATGGCGTCCACCATGGCGTTCCCTGTGCGGATTTGAATGTCTACAGAATTGTAGTCATCCGTCAGCTCCCGCAGGTAACTCCCAAGCTGTTTCGTCTGTCCCATCTCCAGATAGGCCTGCATGGTCTGGAGATGGTTTTTGAAATCATGCCGCCAGCCCCTGGTCTGGCGGTACAGATTGTCCACCTCCTCGCAGTGCCTGCGGGTCAGGTCATCCTGGTATCTGGCAATCTGGCGCTCCACCAAATGGCGGACGTACAGGCGGGTTCCCACAAGAGCCCCGGGAACCGCCGCTATCAATAATAGGATAATGTATTGGTCCATCCAATATATCCCTGCCTTTCAGTCAGCCTTTCTACGCATCATAGCATATGGCGATACGGATTGCAGGAGATCCGAGTCCTATCTGCCAGAAAGCGCTTCCGGCAGATTCCCGGAGCGATGGTTAGTATGCTATTCCGTAAGGCCAGGCCCCACGAATGCCCTGATGAACCTGTCGTTCACCTCATTGTACATTCTGCGGCTCACGGGCACCAGCGCGCCGCCCTCCATGCCGATGTCCTGCCTGCCTACCCTGGATACCCTCCGCAGGTTCACCAGATAGGAGCGGTGGCAGAACAGGAAATCCCCGCGCCCTTCCAGCTTCTTCGCCAGTTCTCTGATTCCCAGCTTTAGCTGCAAACGCTCTCCCATACATTCCAGCACGCAATAATGTCCCACCGCCTCCCCGTAGAGGATTCCGGACACGTCCGTCTTCACCAGCCCCTCCTCCGTGGGCAGGAGAATCCACTCCGCGTCCTCCTCCCGCCGCTTCAGGCACTTATCCAGGCATTCCCACACCTTCTCTTTGCGCAGGGGCTTCAACAGATAGTGCATGGCTTCCACCTCGTAGCCCTCCTGCATATAGTCGGCGATTCCGGTGGTGAATATGATGTTCAGCTTCTTTCCCTGCTCCCGAAGCCGCTTCGCAAGGCTGATGCCGTCCGTCCCTCTCATCATGATGTCCAGGAAGAGCACATCGCAGCACTGCTGCCCGCACCACGCAAAATAGAAGGCCTCGCTGGAAGTGAAGGCCTCCACCTCCGCTTCCATCCCTTCCCTGGCCCTCCACTCTTCGATATATTTCGTCAGGATGTCCCTGTGCGGCTGTTCGTCGTCCACAATGGCAATGTGCAGCATGGCTCCTATCATCTCCCTGATAAATAGTAACCCATTTTCTCCTGTCCGTCAATGCCTCAAAGCTGTATCACCTTGCAAGCAGCCAGTCAATCAGGCCCATGGACTTAATCCCCTCATAGGAAGCATCAAGCCCGGGATTCAGAGACAATACAATCTTCTCATAATTGTCCGGAATCTTCTGCAAGGGGGCCAGTTCTCTGTTTCGGACGGTCTCGCTTGCCATGGATTCCGTCACCTGCACGTATAGCTTATCATCGGCTTTCGTGGCAATGAAATCCACCTCGGCATTGTCCACCTTTCCGATAGCCACATCATAGCCTCTGCGCATCAGTTCGAAATACACTACATTCTCCAGCGCATGGCCGCTGTCCCGGTTCCGGAAGCCGAGCAGGTAGTTGCGCAGACCGATATCCACGATATAGAACTTGCCCAGAGTGCGCAGATATTCCTTGCCCTTGATGTCAAAACGCTTGATTTCATAGAAAAAATAGGATTCCAGCAAGGCGTCCACATAGGCCTGGATCGTATGTGCACTGGGGGCTCCCTTTCTCCTCTCGTATGCATAAATATCCATCCCGGTACTGCCAGGTAAACTGCTAGACGCAGATGACCTGGTAAGGCCTTATGTCCGTATGGTCGGTAGGCAGCGCTTCCAGCAGTTGGCATCGATAGCCCACCGCTATAGTGCGGACCTGCAAGGCCGGCTTGTCCGCCAGGTATCTGTCGTAGAAGCCCTTGCCGTATCCCAGCCGGCTCCGGAATTGGTCAAAGGCCACGCCGGGCATCAGCAGGAGCGTCCATTCTGCTCTGTCTGGGGTATAGATATAGCGCTGCGTGTCCCCCGGGGGCTCCGGAATCCCTTTATAGCCCGGGGCCAGATTTTCCAGGGCTTCTATCCTGAAAAAAGCCATCTCAGGCTCTTTGTCCTTCAGCACCTTGGGCACGTATACCTTCTTGCCTGTCTTCAGCGCTTCTGCCAGAATCTCCATGGTGGAGATTTCGCTCCCATAATTCACATAGCAGAGGAGATATTCCGAGCGGTAGAACCACTGGTGCCCCAGGATGCGCTCCGTCAGCAGGGTGTCTCCTTTCTTTCGGGCTTCCGGGCTCAGGCTTTCCCTTTCGCGCAGGATGCTTCTTCTGATTTCGCGCTTTTCCGAGTCATGTTCCATTTGTCGTCCTTTCGGCTGCATCTGCAGCTCTTCTCCTAAGTCTGCCGCCCTCATGTCTCCATGGGCTCTACAGTTTCTGCGGCAAGATTCAGGACGATTGTACCTGGCTTTGCTTTCGACTGGCATTCCCGTTTTCCATGCCTGCCGCAGCTTATACTGCTTAACGATTTCACTTGCCGTGAAACCGGACTGCATAACGCTGACTGGTTCATTCGCATGATTACATTAGGCAGCATTCAGCGTTATGCAGTATAAGTGTCATGCCTGGCTTTGCCGCCGAATTTTTCGCCCAGGTTCTCCATGGTGCCATCGGGCCGCTCGATGGTGATGTTGTCAAGCTGGCCCCGCAGGTTCGCTCTGACGCTGGCCACATACTCCTTGCGCAGGCGGGCCTGTTCCGCTTTTTCCTCCTCGGTCAGGCCCTCGTTCTGGGATTTATGGTACAGCGCGTTGATTCGTGCGATTCTTTCGTCCATGTTCATGATATTGTCCCTTCTCTTTCTTTTCCTTCTGATTGCTTTTGTGGCGCTTCTCTTATCCGGCAGCTTGCTTCTCCTGTTCGGAAGTTCCCGGACAGGGGGGCTGCCGCATCTCTTTTACGGCGCTTATGGCGCGTATTCGCCGGCGATGGCTTCCGCCACCCGGATGCCGTCCATGGCCGCGGAGACGATTCCTCCGGCGTAGCCCGCTCCCTCTCCGCAGGGATATAAGCCCCGGATTTCCGACTGGAACTGTTCGTCCCGGTGAATCCGCACCGGTGATGAGGTGCGGCTCTCCACACCGGACAGGCAGGCATCCGGGCTGTCGAATCCGGCAATCTGTCTGCCAAAGACCTCCATGCCCTCCACGATGGCCTGGTTACAGGATTTGGGGAGAATGCGGCTCACATCGGCCCAGACCCACGCTCCCTTGCACTGGGGATACAGCTTGCCCGCAGCGTCCTGGGCATCTGTACCCTGTGCGCCTGCGTCCTGGTAGTCTGTATCCTCCATGGTTCCCCTGTCAGGTTTATGATTCTCTGTGTCCTGCGCGCCTGTATCCTGGCAATCCGCGCCCTGCGCGTTTATGCCCTGCGCGAAATCTCCTGCTCGCTCCCTGATTCCTTCGGCCGCGTCTCCTTCCACGTGTCGCTTGCTTTCCACGCACTGTTTGAAATCGCTGTACCGCTGTACCGGAATCTTTCCGCCGCCCACGGCATATGCCCGCTCCTCCAGCCGCCGCTGGAACGCGATTCCAGCCAAGGGATGCCCTGACCCGAAGTCATCCGGCGTGACGGTGACGATGATGGCGCTGTTGGCGTTTTTGCCGTCTCGCGCACTGTAGCTCATGCCGTTGACTGCTGTGCGGTTTTCCTCGGAGGAGGCGTTGACCACGTAGCCGCCGGGGCACATACAGAAGGAATAGACACCCCTGCCGTCTCTGGCTTTTGCGGTCACCTTATAGGGGGCAGCGCCCAGGTCTCCCGGCTCTGACGTGCCGTACTGGCTGATGTCTATCATCCGTTGGGAGTGCTCCACGCGAAGCCCTACGGCAAAGGACTTGGCCTCCATGAGCACTCCCCTGTCAAGCAGCATGGAGAAGGTGTCCCTGGCGCTGTGGCCGATGGCAAGCACCAACTGTCCGCATTCCAGGTACTCCAGGGAATGCCCAACTCCTGTAAATTGCTCCCCCTGTACGGCAGGCCTCTCCACAGTCACGCCCTTCACGCGCCCAGCCTCCACTTGGATATCCGCCACCCGGCTCTCGAAAAACACCTTTCCGCCCAGCCGGATAATCTCCTCCCGCATACGCCTCACCACATCGCAGAGCACGTCCGTGCCGATGTGGGGCTTAGCCTCATAGCAGATGCTCTCCTTTGCGCCGAACCTGACGAAGGTCTCCAGCACCGCCCTGTTCCTGCCGTCCCTGTCCTTTACCAGCGTATTCAGCTTCCCGTCGGAGAATGTCCCGGCGCCGCCCTCGCCGAACTGCACATTGGAGACCGGGTTCAGCTTCCCGGTCTCCCAGAAAGCCTCCACGTCCCGTTTGCGCTCCTCTACGCATTTCCCCCGCTCCAGCAGTATGGGCCTATAGCCGTGCAGCGCCAGGAAATAGCCGCAGAACAGCCCTGCCGGTCCTGTCCCCACGATGACCACGGGGGCTTTCCGTTCCCGATTTCCGGGCGTCGGGAAACGGTACCCACGACGCACTCCTTCCGGCCCTTCGGATCTGCACACCAGATTTTCCTTCCCCCGGAACCTATGTAGAATCCTGTCCTCGTCCTTTACGGCCACATCCAAGGAATAGCTGTAGAAAATCACGGGCTTTTTTCGAGCATCGATGGACTGCCGGACGATTTTTAATTCCGTTATATTCTGTTCGGGCACCCGCAATATGGATGCGGCCTGTCTCTTCAGCTCCGCCGCCGTATGCCCTGTCTTCAATTTCACCTGATTGACCCGAAGCATCCAAACCTCCTGTCCTTATACGCGGGAAATCCGTTTTGCCCTGCAGCCTGCCGCCCCGCATCCCGCTATGAAGCCGCTGCACCAGGCCCACTGCAGGTTGTAGCCGCCGCACCTGCCGTCCACGTCCAGGAGCTCTCCCGCGAAATAGAGCCCCTGCACAAACCTGGACTCCAGATCCTCCGTCACCTCGTCCAGCGGGACGCCCCCTGCGCAGACCTGGGCGCTGTCGTAGGGATTGCTGCCCACCACATGGACGCTCCAATGCCTGCATAGTTCATAAACTCTTGCCAGCTTCCTCTCATCCGCCTCATCCACACTCTCCGCAGGCTTAAGTCCTGCCAGCTTGACGAAAAGGAGCATCAGCTTCTTGTGCAGCATGCCCGTGAAAAATTCCTCCACTGTGCGCTGCCCCTGCAGGAGCCTTCTGCCCGCGCACAATGCGGCAAAATCCGCTTCCGTATAATCCGGCAGGAAATCAATTACGACCTCGATTTCTCTGTTGCATTCCCAATGCTGCCCTCCCGGATTCGCCGATACATATGTTCCGGCATCACCCTTCTGCGCCGCAGCGCTCCGCCGTCGAAAGGAAGCCGTCTCTTCTCCGCTATGTCCGCTCTCTGTAATCCCCGCCAATATGTAATTCGCAATGCGGCTGAACTGGAACACCGGAATTCCGGATATCCCGTACTCCGTCAACTGCAGTTCTCCCCGCTCCCTGGCCACGCATTTCCCCTGCCAGCAGACAGAGAGCGCAGCCTCCGCCCTGACCCCGGCGACGGCTTTCAGGTATTCCTCCCTGCATTTGAGCTGTACCAGCGCCGGGACTGTGGGCACCAGGCTGTGCCCCAGCCCTTCCGCCAGCCGGTATCCGCTGCCATCGGATCCCGTCTTCGGCGCGGCCCTTCCCCCGCAGGCCAGAACGACTCGGTCGAAGGTATAGATTCCGTTCTTCCCACACACCTCAAACCGCTGCACCCGCCTGCCCTGCCGGATTCCCTCCGCCTTAAAATCCGTCACCACTTCTACGCCCGCAGCCCGTACCTCGTAGCGCAGCACATCGAGCACGGCCGCCGCCTGCTCGCAGGCCGGGTAGAGATAGCCGTTCCTGCTCTTCAACATCAGGCCGATTCCCCGGAAAAAGGCCTGCGTGTCCGCCGTGCCAAACCGCTCCAGGAATTCCGCCAGCATATCCGGACGTCCCGTATGATAGTCCTCCGGCCCCAGCTTCTCATTGCCCAGGTTGCATTTCCCGTTGCCGGTGGACAGTATCTTTTTCCCCAGCCTGTCGTTCCCCTCCAGAAGCGTGACCCTCGCCCCGCCCCTGGCCGCCGCGATTGCCGCCATCATTCCGGCGGCTCCGCCGCCTACGATGCCCACTGTATTTCCCATGAAACGCTCTCCTGTCCTAACTTGAATAATTCTCCAGAAAGCTGTACAGCTCCTCCTCGTCCCTGATCCACATCACGTCGATGATGTTCTGCTGTAGATGTGGCGGCAGGGAATCCAAGCTGATGTCCGTCTCGATATACACCGTATGCATGTCTTCCAGATAGACTATTACCTCATTGTCGTAAACCGCCAGATAGAAGCTGCTGCTGGGCTGGACGAATTTGTAATCCATCCGAACCACCACACGTTCCCTGGAAAAGGATAGCACCTCCAGCCCCACGAAGCCCCGCTCCAGTTCAGACAGGGGCGGGAAAGCCTCATAGACCTCCATGGCCTGCAGGAACTGCTCCCTGTTCATGCCCACATACTTGTCCGGCAGCCGCCATGTGGTCTCCACCACTGTGTGATGCAGCACATCCGTCTCCTCCAGCACATACTTGGTGTCCACACAGAGGGTATCCGCCGAGACCATGACCTCAGCCATGTCCTCAGCCTCCTCTTCCGCCGGTCCCGGCCCTTCGTCCTCCGCGGACCTGTTTTGTTGTGCCTCTTCCGGAGCAGCTTCCCCCTCCAGGCCGGCGGGTGCTTTCTGCCCGTTTCCCGCCCCGGAGGCCTCCTGCGGGAATCCCGCATCTTCCTTCAGCGCCTCTCCCGGATAGAAGAACCGTGAGGACTTTACGCCTACATAAAAACCAATCCCCAGCACCAGCAGGGGATATACGATGAATAAGCTGATACATTTTACATACTTCATAGTATTCTCCTTGGAAATCACCTTCCACGGACATCTCTTCTACAATATGTAATTAGTATCAACTGTTTTCCCTATATTTATTCACGCTTAGGCAGTTTGCGGCTAAAAGACCTTCAGCAACTGTCCCAGCTTGCCGATAAGATTGCCGCCCGGAACCGCCTCCAGCTCCTGTTCCTTGAAATTCCGAAGCAGCAGAAGCATGATCCAGTACACCAGGCCCGCAGCCAGAAACGCTGTAATCAGGATAGCCAGGCTGCCCAGATGCGCTGATAATGCTTTCCGGATCAGCAGAATCATCAGCCCTGCCACGCCCCCCGCCCCCAAGGGTACCGCAAAGACGCCCAGCCAGTCAGGCCGCACACGCATCTGCCGGTAAGCCAGCACGCCCAGCACGGCACATAGCAGGCCTGCCCCCGCCAGACCGCCATATACAAGAGACAGTATGCCGACTTTGCCCATGCTAAGCAGAACAGTCATCACAAAAAGCACATCCGTCCCGCAGACCGCGGCCAGCACAAGGTATCTTTTCCCCATTGAATGGAGGATTCTGGCAAAGTAAACGCAAAGCGGTGCCAGCAGAATCAATGCGGAACCCCGCTGCAGCATCTCCGCCACCATCTGCTCGTTCACCGGGTGCAGGAGATCCACAATCTGCTCCCCCAGCACCGCCACGAACACTGTCAGAAAGATGCCGTGCACCAGGCCGAAATGGACCCCACACTGGAAGACCGTCCTGGCAAAGCGGTTCTCTTCCCTTTTAAAGCACTGGAAAATCCTTGCGATGATCGGCATTATGAGAATCGTGAGCGCGGCCGTGCCGATGCCGCACGCCACCAGATATTTGCCCACATACAGACCGTATTCCACAGCCATCTGCTCTCCGGCTTCCCCCTTCCTGCCCACGAAAACCAGCCCCAGCACAAAGGGCAGGAAGGCGCACAAGCCCGTCAGGCACTGAGGCCATCTGGCGCTGTACAGATACCTGGCGCAGTCCCAGTGAGAGTCCGTGGCATACATGCCCTCCTGCTTGGCCTTTCTCTCAAAACGGCGGCTCCCTTTGTAAATCAGCCCCAGGAGGAGGACGACCAGCAGCTCCGAAAGGCTTACCGCCAAGGCAATCCCCAAGCCGCCGTACATAGCCGAGAAATTCTCCTGCCGCAGCAGGCTGCTCACCTTGTCTCCATATCCGCCCACCAGATGGCAGAACAGGATTCCGAAGCCCAGCAGGAATACCTGCCGCAGGATTCCCGCTATGGCCCTTGGAAGCTCTGCGCCCTCCCCCTGGAAATATCCCTCCAGCACAGAGGACACCGACCGCAGCGCCACCACCGGGGACATGGCCAGAAGGATCAGCCTGCTATAGGGAATCCGGAAAAGCTTGTCCGCCATCACGCCTGAAAGCGCTGCCAGAACCAGACTTCCTGCCAGCCCCAGTGCAAGCACGAACAGCATGGCACTGCCCCGCATCCTGGCGATGTTCCGATACTGTCCTTTGTTCTTTCTGGTGCGCAGCAGCTTTCCCAGAGCGTCCGACAGACTGCCGCTTATCATAATCCAAAATAACGTACATACCTGTACGGCCACTGCTGTATATGTGATTCCGTTATCCCCCGTCAGCCCTCCCAGGACATATATGGTAACGAACATCAATATATCGGAAAACGCCTCCGCCTGGCGCCTTTTTGCCTCTGCCTGATTCATCCGCCGTCCCTCAATCAATCTCTCGTGATGCCCAATCCTGTCAGTATCTCTTCCTGCCTGCGCTCCATCCGCGCACGCTCTTCCTCTTCCATATGGTCATAGCCGCACAGGTGGAGCATGCTGTGGGCCACCAGGAAGGCGAATTCCCGCCTGACGCTGTGCCCGTACTCCTGCGCCTGCCCGTACACCCTGTCCACGGAGATCAAGATGTCCCCCAGCACCAGCTCCCCGGTCTCAGGGTCGAAACAGTCCGCCTCGCTGTCCTCGTCGATATCGAAGACGCCCTCCTCTTCAAAGTCCACATTGGGAAAGGAGAGCACGTCCGTCTCCCTGTCTATGCCCCTGTACTCCCGGTTCATCTCCCGTATGCCTCTGCCGTCCGTCAACACGATGCTGACCTGGGCCTCATAGGGGCAGCCCTCCCCTTCCAGCACCGCTTGGCACACCAGCCTTGCCGTATCCTCCACGGAAAAAGGGAACTCCCTCTCCGTCTCGTTCTCCAAGTATAAGTTCATCCCCGCCGCTTCCTTCCCCGCTTTTCTGCCATACGTTCCTTATTCCTGCGGCTCCGGGCCGCTTCCTTCCCCTCAAAGTCCTCATAGGCCTTGACGATTCTCTGCACCAGCGGGTGGCGCACCACGTCCTTGCTGGTCAGCGTGCAGAAGGCGATATCGTCTATCCCACGCAGCACCCTGGCGGCGATGTCCAACCCTGATTTCGCGTCGGGGGGCAGATCTTTCTGGGAATCGTCCCCTGTGACCACCACTTTGGAGCCGAAGCCGATGCGGGTCAGGAACATCTTCATCTGGGCCGGAGTGGTGTTCTGGGCCTCGTCCAGGATGATGTAGGCATTGTCCAGGGTGCGCCCTCTCATGTAGGCCAGCGGGGCCACCTCTATCAGGCCCTTCTCCATATTTTTGGCAAAGCTCTCCGCCCCCATAATCTGGTACAGCGCGTCATACAGGGGCCGCAAGTAGGGATCCACCTTGCTCTGGAGGTCGCCGGGCAGGAAGCCCAGCTTCTCCCCGGCCTCGATGGCCGGTCTGGTCAGGATGATCCTGCCCACCTCATCGTTCTTGAAAGCCGTAATCGCCATGGCCATGGCCAGGTAGGTCTTGCCCGTCCCCGCTGGGCCTATGCCGAACACCAGCATGTTCCTGCGTATGGCATCCACATAGGCCTTCTGCCCCAGGGTCTTGGGCTTGATCGGCTTGCCGTTCACCGTGTGGCAGATGCAGTCCTCGTCTATGTGCGCCAGCGCTCCCTCTTTCTCTTCCATTCCCAAAGTAATCGCGTAATCCACGTTCTGTTCCTCGATTTCGTTTCCTCTGCCGGAAATGATGGAGAGCTGCTCCAGGACTCCCTGTGCCCGCTTCACCATATCCTCTTTTCCGGTAATCGTCAGCTGCCCGTTGCGGTCTACGATAGCCACGCCAAAGTCCCGCTCCATCTTCTTCACGTATGCGTCCTGCATACCGAATATCTTCTGCATATGCTCTATGGGCATATCCATCCTAATCGAAAATTCATTCATTTTCTTCCGTTTTTTCAACCTCAATTCTTTCCGTCCGAACGCTTGCCCCCACAGGTTCCTGTACCAGAAACTGCCCCTTCAGCACCCATACATCATTGCCCGTCTCTATTTTAACATCTTTTTCAATAATTTGTACCCCTTTTTCCTCTAATTCTGCAAGAAAATCCATTAATTTTTGATTAAGATGGACTTTTGCCTCCTCTGCCGTATATTTATATTCCACATTTTGATATTCCCGGTATGTCACTGTGCCCCAGAACGCCGGTACCGACAGCCTCTCCAGCATCAGGGGCCTGCTCTCTTTGATTACGCTGTCGTAGACCAGGAACGGGCGGTTCTCCGGCAGCGCCCATGACCTGTCTCCCAGCTTTATGTAATGGCTGCTCTTTTCCCGGCCTGTGTACCTTTTTTCAGTGTGGTCAAAGGGCAGGCTGGCGGTGAACTCGGAAGCGTGCTCCAGCACAATATCGGCATCCGCATCCACATAGCTGTATTCCCGCACAGTGGCATCCTCATTATAGACGGGGACCTTTCCCTCCACCATCACTGTCCCCTTCTCCACCGTATCGCCGATAGCTACCTTAGGGACGCCACTCCTTACTATAATCGACACCACTCTACCATTATATTCTGCCACCAGATCCGTTCCCGTGGCGTCCTGCGCTCCTCCCATAGAGTGCTTCTCGTCCACGGCATGCTCCCTTGTCGCTATGGGAGCATCGTTTTCCTTGATGTCTATCAGCAGCTTTGTGCCGTCCAGGCGGACGGAGGCCCAAGTAATCTGGGGGAACTGCCTGCGTATCTGCTTCTCCAGCTCCTGGATGTCCAGGTCGTCCCGCCGCATGCCGATCCGCACCTGATTCCCCTTTAGGAAGTCCTGTAACACATCATCGGTAATCTGATAATTTCCGTTCAGATTTATGTCCCAGATGAAAAACGACGATACCGTCCAGAACACGACGGCCAGCACCAGCCCCAGGACGAACATCTTGCGCTTCAGAAGTCTGGGCAGAAAAAAGGGCAGTCCATATCTTTCCAGTATGGCTACCCTTGTCCCTGTCTTTTTCGCGATAGGCCGTATCTCCCAGAATCCCTTCAGGGTGATGTTCATGTAGTAGACATCGCCCTCCCTGACGATGTCCCACAGCAGTATGCCCTTATTGCTGCACAGGTTCATGAACCGCTCCGGGGAGAAGCCCCAGACGCGGACGCGCAGATATCCTTTCATATATTTCAGAAATCTAATCATGGCCTGTTCCTTTCCGATTCCGCAATCGCCCTCCGGTTTGCCGCGCTCTATACGCATGCGCCGGAAGCCCCATTCCGCTTCCGGCACATTCCTTCACAGATACCTGACACAGCTGATGCATCCGCTGATCTTCATGTCCTCATTGGTATAATAATCAATGGAAAGCCTGGCCCCCTCAAAGCAGACCTGACAGGTCCTGCCCTGAAGCAGTATATGGCTCTCCGTATACTCCAAAAGCCCCCTGTAATTCTCGATCCATGCCTCCCGGTTGCCCGTCAGCGTCACCTTCATGGCGCCCATACAGATGTCCTTGGGGAACCGCAGGGAGTCGATCAGGGATTCCTTTCTCTCCTCGTTCCTCTGGATGCGGTCATTGTTTCTTCTCATATTCCCATTATATTACCGCTGTGGAAAAACTATGCCCCCTTTCACACCGCCCTCCCATCCGGGCCCGGCAAGGGAATGCCGCGCTACCGGAGGATGCCTTTGATGAAAGCCTTCCTCTCCGGAGCCTCCTCCGCAATGGAGCAGGCCTTCAGATAGCGCGCCAGGGCCTGCTCCGCCTTGCCGCTGTCATTGGCATGTATCGCCGCCAGGGGCTCCCCTGCCTCCACGTAGTCCCCCACTTTTTTGCACAATACCAGGCCTACGGACAGGTCGATTTCGCTCTCCTTGGTCTCCCTGCCTCCGCCTAAAATCAGGGAACAGATTCCCACCTCGTCGCAGACGATGCGGCTTAAATACCCGCTCTCAGGCGCAGGCACAGGAAGGACGATGGCAGCCTTGGGCAACAGCTCCGGTTTGTTTACTACATTGCTGTCACCACCCTGGGCCTTCACGAATTCGGCCAGCTTCTTCAGGGCGCTGCCGTCAGCTATTACGGCGCGCAGGGCTTCCTCCGCCTCCTCTGCATTTTCCGCCTTTCCGCCCGCTATCAGCATCTGGCTCCCCAGGGTCAGGCACAGCTCCAGGAAATCCGCCGGGCCGTGTCCCTCCAGGGTGTCGATGGCCTCCTTTACCTCCAGGGCGTTCCCCACCGCGAAGCCCAGGGGCTGGTCCATGTCGGAAATCACCGCAATCGTCCTGCGCCCGGCATTTTTGCCAATCTTCACCATCTCCTCCGCCAGGGCCCTTGCCTCTGCCTCCTGCTTCATGAACGCCCCGCTGCCCGTCTTTACGTCCAGAACGATTGCGTCCGCACCGGCGGCCAGCTTCTTGCTCATGATGGAACTGGCAATCAGGGACAGATTGTCCACCGTGGCCGTCACGTCCCGCAGAGCATAGAGCTTCTTGTCCGCGGGAGCCAGGTCGGCGGTCTGCCCCATTATGGCCATGCCGATCCGGTTCACGTTTTCGATGAAGCGCTCCGTGGTGAGGGCCGTGGTAAAGCCCGGGAAGCTCTCCAGCTTGTCAATGGTGCCTCCGGTATGGCCCAGCCCCCTGCCGCTCATCTTCGCCACGGGGATACCGCAGGCCGCCACCATGGGAGCCAGGGCCAGGGACGTCTTGTCGCCCACGCCTCCCGTGCTGTGCTTGTCCACTTTCACGCCCCTGATGCCGGACAGGTCCAGTCTGTCGCCGCTGTCCGCCATAGCCATGGTCAGGGCCAATGTCTCGGCCTCTGTCATCTTCCGGAAATAGATTGCCATCATCAGGGCGGACACCTGATAATCCGGGATATCGCCCTTTGTATAGCCCTCTATGAAAAAGTCGATTTCTTCCTTTGTGAGCTCGCCGCCGTTCCTTTTCTTCATGATGATGTCGTACATCCTCATATTTTCGTTCCTCCTCGCAATTCTCCTGAATCCGCTCCGAACTCCTATTACACAGTCTAAAGCCCTGCAGGCAGCTCTGCTTCTGTAATGTCAAGCCCGGAATATTTCGCAATCTTTATATACAGCGATTAAATCTTGCCCCTGCTCTATTATCTATACAGTCTCACCGGCCCCAGCAGGCCGCTGGGAGCAATCTGCATATATTCGGAGAACCGTTCCCGGATTCTGTGCACCAAGGTATTGGCCACCTCCACCTCGATCAGGTTCTCGCCCTCTCTGGCAGCTTCGGAAATGTCCCACATATAGGGAGGGCAGATTCGCATGCCCAGGCTCCGGCCGTTTACGGTCAGCTTGGTCGTGCCGCCCACACGGCCCAGATCCAATCCTGCCTTTTTGCCGCCTGTCAGGAAAAGCTTCGTCCGATACCGCATCTGGCCCGAGAAGCGGGGCCATCCGTCTCTGCCTGTAATGGCGAACAGCTCCGCTCTCTCCCTGACTGTCCGGAAATGCTCCTCCTTCCCCTCCTCCAGCAGGGCAATCTCCCACAGAAGTCCGGGCATATCCGCTTCCTCCCATTTCGCCAGGGGCTCCAGACTCTCCAAAAAGCCCT
>CAMQOJ010000031.1 GCA_947003375.1 uncultured Lachnospiraceae bacterium | reverse complement strand
ATCCTTACCTTACCGGGGAGCTGGGCAAGGCCTCTGTGGAGGGCATCCAGGGGGACGGGGAATACCTCCATGCCGCGGCCTGCGCCAAGCATTTCGCCGTGCACTCCGGCCCTGAGGCGGACCGCCATCGCTTTGACGCCAGGGTCTCCCAAAAGGATCTGTGGGAGACTTACCTCCCCGCCTTTGAGAAGCTGGTGAAGGAGGCTGAGGTGGAGGCCGTGATGGGTGCCTACAACAGGACCAACGGGGAGCCCTGCTGCGGCAGCAAGACCCTGATGCGGGACATCCTGCGGGAGAAATGGGGATTCCAGGGGCATTACGTGTCCGACTGCTGGGCCATAAAGGACTTCCATGATTTCCACAGGGTCACGGACACGCCCGAGGAATCCGCGGCCATGGCCATGAAGGCGGGCTGCGACGTGAACTGCGGCGTCACCTATCTGCATCTTTTGAAAGCCTGCCAGGACGGGCTGGTGACCGAGGAGGAGATCACCCAGGCGGCGGAGCGGCTCTACACCACCCGTTTCCTGCTGGGATTATTTGACGAGACGCCCTATGACGACACCGCCTATGACCGGATTGAGTGCAGGGAGCATCTGGAGCTGGCGGAGCGGGCAGCGGCGGAGGGCATGGTGCTGTTGAAGAACAATGGCATCCTGCCCCTGAAGAAAGAGGGCCTGAAGGCCGTGGGCGTCATCGGGCCCAACGCGGACAGCCGCAGGGCGCTGATGGGCAATTACCACGGAACCGCTTCCCGGTACATCACTGTCCTGGAGGGAATCCAGGATGCCCTGCCGGACGTGCGGGTGTACTATTCCGAGGGCTGCCATCTCTTCCAGGACAAGGTGGAAGGGCTGGGCCTGCGGCAGGACCGCATCTCCGAGGCGGTGAGCGTGGCGAAGAACAGCGATGTGGTGTTCCTGTGCGTGGGGCTGGACGAGACCCTGGAGGGGGAGGAAGGAGATACGGGCAACAGCTACGCCTCCGGCGACAAGGCGGATCTGCTGCTGCCCCAGTCCCAGAGGGAGCTGATGGAAGCGGTAGTGAAGGTGGGTAAGCCTGTGGTGGTGCTGAACATGACGGGCAGCGCCATGGATCTGCGGTATGCCCAGGAGCATGCCGACGCGGTGCTGCAGGTGTGGTATCCCGGGGCCAGAGGCGGCGTGGCTGTGGCGAAGGCCCTGTTCGGGGAGGTATCGCCCTCCGGAAAGCTGCCCGTGACCTTCTACAACAGCGCTGAGGAGCTGCCGGCCTTCGAGGACTACTCCATGAAGGGCCGGACCTACCGGTATTTCCAGGGCAGGCCCCTGTATCCCTTCGGCTACGGCCTCACCTATGGGGACGTGAAGGCGGAGTCGGCGGCGTGCGGCGGCCGGGAGCTGGCCGCGGGCAAGGCGGACACCGTGGAATGGGACGTGGCCCGAGACATGACCGTCAAAGTCAGGCTGCGGAATGAAGGCCAGGCGGCCACGGGAGAAGTGGTGCAGGCCTATGTGGAGGCGCTGGAGTCGGATCACGCCACGCCCAACGGAAAACTGTGTGCGTTTACCCGTGTATTTTTGAACGGCGGGGAAAGCGCGGAGGTGGAACTGGCGATTGGGAAGGACGCCTTCACCGTAGTCAACCAGGAGGGGGACAGAATCGTGGACGGCGGGAAATTCCGGGTCAGCGTAGGACTGGGACAGCCGGACGAGCGCACCAGGGAGCTGACAGGGAAGGAATGCATTACATTTACGGTGGTCCGGAACTAGCGTTTCCGCAGGGTGATGCATGTGCCTGTGAGGGCGGAAAGTGGAACCAGAAATGAGACTGGAACCGGAACCAAACCGAAACTGGAACTGAGACTGGAACCAAAACTGAAACCGGAACTGGAACCGGAACTGAGACTGGAACCAGAAATGAAACCGAAACCTGAACTGAAAGGGGGCTGCCCCCGGGAAGAATCCTTCCCGGGGACAGCCCCCTCGGCAATTGCCGGTCTTCCCACGGAATGGGAAAACTCACAGGCATCCGTAGGCCACGGCCCGCATCCGGAGATGGTGGTACTCCTCCAGATTGGGCTGTAGATTGTGCATATAGACGATGGAGATGCCCTCCTCCGGGGAGGATTCCGCCCAGGTTCCGGAGCCGCCGGTCCAGCCGAACTGCCCCGGGAAGCCATTGTGCTGCCCGGCATACCGGTCCAGGAGCATCCGCATCCCGTAGCCGTACCCGTATCCCGCCAGGTAAGTATTGGAGAAGTCCTCCGAAAGCACCTGGGGGGACAGGGTGTTGGTCCGAAGGAGGTCGATGGTCTTCCGTCCCAGGAGCTTCACGCCGTTATAGGAGCCGCCGTTTGCCAGCATCTGCATCAGCCTGGTGTAATCGCGGCAGTTGGTGATGACCCGGGAGAAGCCCGGAACGGTTCCCAGGGGCCCCACGAATTTCGCCTCCCGCTCCGGCTCCGGCAGGAAGAATGGATCCTCGTCCCCCAGCTTCTTCCCCCGTTTCAGATAATAGTCCTTCACCAGGCGGCTCTCCAGGTCTCCGAAGAGGAAGTTGGCCGAGCTGTCCATGCCCAGGGGCTCGAAGAGCATTTCCCTGATGACCAGCTCCGCAGGCTTCCCGCAGAGGGCCTCCAGAAGCCCTGCCGTCAGCTCGCTGGCGAAGCCGTAGAGGAAGCGGGTTCCGGGCTCAAAGGCCAGAGGGACCCTGGAAGCGGCCCGGATCTGGTCACGGAGGGTGAAGTATCCCTTCTCCCGGAGCTCCTTCATCTCCCTGGCCATGGCCAGGGCCGTGGGATGATGCTGGACGGGGACGCCGCCTACGATCATCTCATAGGGCAGCCCGCAGGTCATATTGAAGATATGCTTCACCAGGATGGGGCCCTCCGTGGGGACCACCTCCAGGGAGCCGTTTGGCATGGTGACCAGCTTGGTGGAATCGCGGTATTCCGGGAAATATTCATAGAGGGGATCTGTCATCAAAAACTTCCCCTGTTCATAGAGCATCATGGCCGTGGCGTACATGGCGATCTTGGTCAGGGAGGCCTGGCGGAACACATGTTTGGCCTCCAGCCTGATGCCGTTTTCCTTATCGGCCCATCCGAAATAATTCTCGTAGAGAATCTCCCCTTTTCTGGCGATGACGCAGCTCGCGTTGGGCAGCCCGTCGTCCACATATTTTTGAAGCAGTCTGTCTAAATCTCTGAAATCAGCCATTTTCTATCCATTCCTTTCCGCAGCCTGCCTCCCGGGGCGCGGGCAGTCCCGGGAAGCGGCAGCCTGTAGCCTGTATAGGATTCTCTCACAGCAGCCCGTAGGAGATTGTGCGGACTCTGGGGTGGTAATACCCTTCATCGTTTGGAATCAGGTTGTGCATATAGACGATGGAGAGGCCCTCCTTTGGATCCGCCTCGCACCAGGTGCCGAAGCCGCCTGTCCAGCCGAAGGCTCCCGGGGAGCCGTTGAGGTTCCCGGCGGCATTGTCCGTCAATGTGCGGACGCCGTATCCATAGCCGTAGCCCTCCTCGGGGAAGTCCCGCTGCTGGGCCGCGTCCAGCCCGTTGGCCCGCATCAGGTCTATGGTCCCGGGGCTCATGAGGCGCAGGCCCCCATACGCGCCGCCGCAGGCCAGCATCTGCATCAGGTGGGAGTAGTCCTCCACATTGGAGAAAAGCCTGGCCCACCCGGCCTCGTTCTCCTCCCCGGGGCGGTGCTTTTTGTCGAAAAATCCGGGGCCGGGGGCATATTCCCCCTTCTCGTCCAGGGCATAGAGGGACACCATGCGCTGTTCGGCGTCCCCGAAGAACAGGGCGGCGGTGTTCTCCATGCCCAGAGGGTCGAACAGGAGTTCTTTCAGGGCTTCGTTGGCAGGTTTGTCGCAGACCTTCTCCAGGATTCCCGCGGCCAGCTCGCTGGAGAAGCCGTACATCCAGTGGGTGCCCGGCTCACAGGCCAGGGGAGCCTCCGACATTGCGGAGAGCTGTTCCTGTAAGGTGTAATGGCCCTTTTCCCACAGGGGCTTCATGCATTCCTGCATGCCCCGCAGGGTGATGTCCTCCGTGGGGGCGGCGGAATTGCAGTAGGGCAGGCCGCATTTCATGGAAAGGGTGTCCCGGATGGTGATGGGCCGCTCCGTGGGCACTACCTTCACGTACCCGTTGGGCTGGCGCACATATTTCCGGCTGGCCTTCCACTGGGGGAGATAATCCCCCACGGGGTCGGAGAGCAGGAACTTTCCCCGCTCATAGAGCATCATCATGGCGGTGTAGAGCGGGATTTTGGACATGGATGCCTGGCGGAAGAGGGAAGTTTTGGTCACAGGGGCCCCGGTGTCCCTGTCCGCCACCCCGAAGTACCCCTCGTAGAGGGTCTCGCCCCGCTGCATGACCTTCAGGGAGCAGCCGGGCAGTCCCCTCTCCACAAAGCTTTCCAGAAGCCTGTCGATGTCTTTTGCTGTTGCCATGTTTTTTACCTCCTGTCCCGGTTCCCGGTGCGCCTGCCTGGGCAGATGCCGGCCGGGAATCTGATTTGCATTTTATGTATTTGATTCTTAGTTCTTTTTTCAAGCCTACCATATGTGCGCGGCCGCGCTGTCCTAAGATGCCTTTGTCTTCCCGGCGCGCAGCAGGGGGAGCTGCTTCCACTGGCCGGAGCGGTAGCGCAGGGCGATGAGGGCGGAGCGCAGGATCTGGTCCGTGGTGATGGCCAGCCATGCGCCGGGCAGCCCCATGTGGAATCCGCGGACAGCCAGGATGGCCAGGCCCGGGCGCAGCAGGAGCACGGTGTAGAAGGTGAGCTTTGCCACGAACTTCGTGTCCCCGGCCCCTCTGAGGGCCCCCGCCACGATGAACTGGGAAGACTGGAAGGGCTGGATGAAGGCCACGATCCATAGGATCTCCACGCAGATCAGGATGCAGGCGGCGTCCTCGGTATAGAGCCCGGAGAGGGGCCTCCCGAAGAGGACGAATGCCAGGCCCATGAGGACGGCCACCGACATGCCGCAGCGGCGGCACCGGGTGGTGTAGGCCTGGGCCATGTCGGGCCTGCGCCTGCCCAGGCTCTGGCCCATGAGGGATGTGGCGGAGATGGAGAATACCTGCCCGTTCATCATGGTCAGGGACTGGATGTTCATGCAGACCTGATGGGCCGCGAACTCCACGGTGCCCAAAGAGGCCACGGTCTTGGAGAAAATCAGGGAGCCGATGCGCATCATGAACTGTTCCAGGGCGGCGGGGAGCCCGATGCGGGCAATCTCCCCGATCTCCCGGCGGCAGGGCCTGAAATCGTCCCTGAGGCTCATGTGCAGATAGCATTTCTGCCTGGACACCGCCCCTATGGCCAGGCCGCAGGCCAGCACTTGGCTGATGGCCGTGGCCAGGGACGCGCCTGCCACTTCCATTCTGGGAAAGCCGTAATGCCCGTGGATCAGAAGATAGTTCAGGACGATATTGGACAGATTGGCCGCAGAGTTATAGTACATGGCCGTCCGGGAATCGCCGATGCCCCGGAGCACGGCAGTGAGGGTGGAGGTCAGGGAAAAAAAGAGGAAGCTGGCCATCTGGATCTGGAGATAGGCCGTACCCGCGTCCAGGATCCGGGGCGTCTTCGCTCCCATGAAACGGACCAGGGGATTAGCGGTGAGCAGCCCCAGAAGGGAGAGGGCCGCGCCCATGAGGAGATTGACTGTCACGGCCTGGCGGGCATATTTTCGGGCCGCCGCCTGATTGCCCGCGCCCTTCGACTGGGCCACCAGGGCCGTGGCGCCTACGTTCATGGACATGACCATGGTCATCAGCAGGAACTTAGGCTGGGTGGTAAGGCCCACGGAAGTGATGGCCCAGGTACCCAGTCCTCCCACCATCATCAGGTCCACCATGGACACCAGAGAGGAGAGCATCAGCTCCACGCTGGCGGGCAGCGCGATCCGCAGGATGTCCCTGTAGACATCCCGGGAGGATACGCCCTCGGGAAGGCCGGGGGAGATCTTCTGTACCTTCAGGTCCTCATCGGTGCCCGGCTCCAGCTGCTCCAGCAGGGTCCTTTTTAACGGTTTCTCTCTGTCTGTCCTGTCCATATGCAAATTCCTTTCCTGTTGCTCTGTATATTATACTGCTTAACGATTTCACTTGCCGTGAAACCAGACTGCATAACGCTGGCTGATTCAATCGCATGATTACATTAGGCAGGATTCAGCGTTATGCAGTATAACATGGGGAGGATTTTCTGTCAACAGAAAACTATAACGAATTAGCAAGCAAAAATGCCATGATAAATAAGGATATAATCAGAATGAGAAAGAAAAAATGTGCTAAAATTTTGAGCTTTCCTTTTAGCACAATGCACATTGACAAAGCATGTAGATTAGATTACGCTTAAGCTGCAATAACGATTTAGCAAACTGCCCAAGGGGGCGGGAAAGGTCTCCCGAAGAGGGCGCAGCATGGAGGTGCAGGAATGGGACTTGTGTACAAGGAACTGAAGGACATCGGCAGGAGCATGTATCTGTATTTTCCGGACCAGGAGAGGCGTACCGCTTTTAAGCGCAGCCTGATCACCGTGCTCCGGGACGGGGAGGACGAGGCCTCGGTGCGGGAGCTTCTGGAGGAGCAGGGCATGCGGGAGCTGGCGGAGGAGAAGGAGGCGATCCTGGCCTTTCCCAATCCTGTAAGGGGCGGCTGGAATTACGGGCTGGAAGAGGGGGAGGACGACCTGGCGGCATTCCGGCGCTTCCAGGACGCCTGCAGCCGGGAGACGGAGGAGCCCCTGAAGTGCCATCCCGGCGGAATCCCCACCCATGAGGCCATGATGAGCGTCTGGCATCCCATGAACGATACCAGATACCTGATCGGGCTGGGGAGCGGCGCTTCCATGGCCTGCACCCTGGCGGCCTGTACGGCCAGGAACATCGCCGGCATCCTGTCCGTGGGCGGCCATCTGTGCGAGGCGGCCAGGAGGAAGGCCCTGTGGGCGCCCATGGCGGCCTATCTGGTGGACTGCAGCCGGGAGGCCCTGAACTATTTCCGGATCGTGAACGAAGCGTCCCCTGCCGGAGAAGAGGGGGAGGCGGCGGTCTACTGCGATAAGAGGAATCCCGCCAGACGGATCCTGCAGGAGAAGGGCGGGAGAGGGACAGGGGAGCTTATTGCGGATGCCTGGAAGCTCCTTTTCTCCAGGGTGCGCCGCCCGGACACGGATGCATACGGGGATATGGAGCCCCGGATGGACTTTCAGGGGGCAGGCTTCGAAATCTTCCTGGAGGACACCAGGCTGGAGGAACCTGTGAGGACGCCCCACACCTGGTTCACCAGCGTGCCCCGGCAGGTGAAGGAGCATCCGGAGCGGAAGGTGCCGTTGCTGATGTTCTTCCACGGGGCATCCGACAATCCGGCGGAGGCTGCGGAGATGAGCAAGTTCCATGAGCTGGGGGAGCGGGAGGGCTTCATCACGGTCTACCCCTGGGGGACCAACAGGACCCAGTGGAACAGCTCCCTGGAGGATCCGGAGGCCGCGGACGATGTGGGCTTCGCCATGGCTCTCATCGACTATATGATCGCCCGCTATCCGGTGGATCCCCGGAGGGTCTATCTCTCGGGCTTCAGCAATGGGGCCGCCCATGCCCAGGTGGTGGCGCTGCTGCACCCGGACAGGATCGCCGCCATCTGCCATATCGACTCCAACTGGCCCGGGAAGCGCGTGGGCCCCAGCGAGGTGGACTATCAGGATATAGTCCCTTTCCGCCTGGCCATGGAGAAGAAAAAGGAGTACGACTATCTCATGCCGGTGTGGTATACCTACGGGACCAGGGAGCCCTCCTATCCGGTCTGCGCCAAGTCCACCCAGCAGTACCAGTATGACTTCTGGAAGGCCTACAACCACATTGCGGTGGAGGAGACACCGCCCGCGGAGGAGCCGGATGTCTGCGGCTGCGGCGTGCCGGGCCAGGTGCAGGAGAGGATCCGCCCTTCGGAGAGGCATCCGGGGCATTACTATGACGTGCAGCGGTTCTACACGGCGGACGAGAGGCGGCTGAATCTGTACAATTATGTGATCATGCATGAAAAAGGGCATGACATAGCCCAGATGGACCCGGCGCTGGGATGGGAGTATGTGAAGCAGTTTCGGCGCAATCCTGACGGCAGCCTGGGATTTGTGGAAAACAACTAAAAAATAAAAATAATTTAAATTGCTATTGACAGCTACAACGGAATAGCAGTATGATAGCAATATAGAACTTATCGAAAGCAGACAAAGGCATGTCCGGCTTTAGGAGGAAGAAAGGTATGATGAACAACAAGAAGAAACTGAGATCCTACAGAGAGTTCCTCTATATACTGCCCTTCCTGATTCTGGTGGCAGTGTTTTCCTATTATCCGCTTTACGGATGGATTTATGCTTTTTTCGATTACCGTCCGCCCAGGCCCTTTTCCTTCGATGATTTCCAGGGGCTGAAGTGGTTCAAGTACCTGGTGGACAATCCGATCCGGCTGGAGCAGACGCTGCTGGTCATGCGCAATACCTTCGCCATGAGCGGCCTGTCGATCCTCACCTCCTGGCTGCCTATGATCTTCGCTATCTTTTTGAATGAGATCAAGTGCATGCCTTTCCGGAAGGCCGTGCAGACGATCACCACGCTCCCCAACTTCGTCAGCTGGGTGCTGGTGTTCTCCATAGCCTACAATCTGCTTTCCAGCAACGGCATGGCCAACAGCATGCTGATGAAGGTGGGGATCATTGATCAGCCGATTCTGTTCCTGCAGTCCTCGAAGCATGTGTGGAGCACCATGTGGCTGTGGGGCACCTGGAAGAGCCTGGGGTGGTCGGCGATCATGTACATAGCGGCCATATCGGGCATCGACGAGGAGCTTTACGAGGCGGCCAGGGTGGACGGGGCTACCAGGATGCAGCTTATCTGGCATATTACCATCCCCAGCATCCTGCCTACATACACGGTACTGCTGATGCTGAGCATCTCCAATTTCCTCTCCAACGGCATGGAGCAGTATTTTGTATTCCAGAACTCTTTTAATAAGGAAGCGATACAGGTGCTCGACTTGTATGTGTACAATCTGGCCATGGGAAGCGGCAGCTATTCCGTCTCCACGGCGCTGAGTATGTTGAAGAGCGTTGTCAGCATCGTGCTGCTGTGTGTGGCAAACAAACTGGCGAAACTGGTCCGCGGCGAAAGCTTTATGTAGGAGGAGATCGGGATGAAAGAGAAGAGCAGGAAAGTCAAGATGAAGCGCAGCGTGGGAGATTACGCCATCAGCGTCATTACCTACATCGTGTACGCATTGTTCGCTTTGGTCTGCGCCTATCCGTTTTATTACATATTTGTAAACACCATCAGCGCCAATGACCTGAGCGACAAGGGGAAGATTCTTTTCTGGCCCCAGGGCGTCCATTTCACCAATTACGTCAATGCCATCCAGATTCCGGGGCTGCTGCAGGCGGCCAAGATTTCGGTGGCCAGGACGTTCATCGGAACTGCCCTCACGGTGCTGATGGCAGCCTTCCTGGGGTATATGTTCACCAGGGAGACCATGTGGAAGAGGAAGCTGTGGTATCGTTTCATCATATTGACCATGTATTTCAACGCGGGTATCATCCCCTGGTATATCACCATGAGGAACCTGCACCTGACCAACAATTTCCTGGCCTACGTGCTGCCGGCGCTGGTGTCGCCCTTCAACGTGATACTGGTGAAGACTTATGTGGAATCCACGCCCAGGGAACTGCAGGACGCGGCGGAGATTGACGGCGCGGGGACCCTGCGGGTCTTTGCCTCCGTGGTGCTCCCCATCATCAAGCCCATCCTGGCCACGGTGGCGATCTTCACCGCCGTGGGACAGTGGAACTCCTTCCAGGATACGCTGCTCCTGATGACGGATACGAAGCTCCACACACTGCAGTTCGTTCTGTACCAGTACATCAACCAGGCCAACTCGCTGGCTTCGCTGCTGACCTCCAATGCGGGCAGCGATGCTATACAGCAGGCCCTGTCCACCGCCCAGACGGCCACTTCCGTCCGGATGACGGTGACGATCATCGTAGTGACGCCGATTCTGCTGGTGTATCCTTTCTTCCAGCGGTTCTTCGTCAAGGGAATCATGATCGGCGCGGTAAAAGGGTAACCATGGATCAACAGATATAAGCCACGAAAACAATATAAGGAGGATTTATTATGAAGTGGAAAAAAGCAGTTGCATTAAGCCTCGCGGCCATGATGGCCCTGGGAGCAGCGGGATGCGGGGACAAAGAGGCTGGGGGGTCACAAAGCTCCCAGGAGACGCCCGGAGAATCCGGCAGTGAAGAGCAGGAGCCCGCAGGCGGGGAGGCTTCCGGTTCGGAGGACGCAGACCCCGGGGATTCGGAGGCGGACGCCCCGGAGGGAGGCGCTCCGGAAGGAGGATATGCGGCCGACGACCTGATTCAGATTGAAGTGTACGATGTGGCGGCAAACTATCACGGCATTCAGAGCGGATGGTACGCCAAGATGATGGCGGAGAAGTTCGGCCTGGAGCTGAGCATACTGGCGCCGCAGGTATCCGGCGACGGGGCCGGCCTGTACCAGACAAGGGTCAGCAACGGCAATCTGGGAGATGTGATACTGCTGGACAATGCCGACTTCATCGAGTGCGTGGAAGCTGGGCTGGTGAAGGATATCACAGGTTCCATTTACAATTACGAGAATCTGGCTGTGTTCAAGGACCAGATCGATGCCTGGAACGGCCAGGTGGGGGACGGCTCCAAGGTGTACGGCATCCCCAGCGAGATGACCAACACTTCCGCGGACACCTATTCCGAGAGCATTCCTTTCTCCTCCGTGTGCCTGCCATGGGACTACTATAAGGAGCTGGGCTCCCCGGAGATCAAGAACCTGGACGAGCTGCTGGATGTGCTGGAGCAGATGCAGCAGAACCATCCTACCAACAAGGACGGAGATTCCGCCTACGCCATCTCCCTCTGGAAGGACTGGGACGGCTTCGGGATGGAGAATATCCTGCAGACCTGTAAATGGTACGGACAGGAAGGCAGAGACTCCGTGCTGCTGGGCAATGACAACACCATGATGTCCATCATCGACGAGAACGGCGCATATTACAAGCTGCTGAACTTCTTCTTCGAGGCCAACCAGAGAGGGCTGATCGATCCGGATTCCAGCACCCAGGACTGGGCCACCACGGACAATCAGAAGCTCCGCAACTACAGGAAATTCCTGCTGTGGTACAACTGGGAGATGAGCCTGGCCAGCATCAACCTCACCGATGAGGACAGAGCTGCCGGCAAGGGCTTCGTGAACGTGCCTATCAGCGATATGAATATCTACCAGGTGGCGGATTCCTACTATGGTTCCGGCCGCGTATGGGGCGTGGGCTCCCAGGTGGAGGGAGAGAAGGAAAAGAGGATTATGGACATGCTGGACTGGATGGCCAGCGCTGAGGGCGTGGCCACCATGTGGTACGGCATCGAGGGAATCAACTACGTGATGGAAGACGGCCGCTTCGTACAGCCGGAGGACGCGACCGCGTATATGAACGGTGAAAAGGAACTGCCCGCAGAGTGGGGCGGCGGAAGCTTCAATGATGGAACCCAGAAGCTGAACCAGTATATCGTGGGCTCCATGGCCATCAATCCCAGGACCAACGAGCCTTACAGCTTCGGCTACTGGTCCTCCCAGCAGGAGAAGCCCAAGGAGCAGAGATGGGTGGAATGGGCCGAGAAATACGGCACGGACAATCAGACGCAGTACTATCAGGACAATGGCCTGATGAAGGTAGTGGCCAATGTGAATGTGGTGCTGGAGAGCGATACCACGGACATAGCCCTGGTCAGGAGCCAGTGCGGACAGGAGCTGAAGGATGCTTCCTGGAGGATGATCATGGCCAAGGACAAAGCGGAATTTGACCAGATGTGGACCGAAATGAAGGACAAGATGAACGGTCTGGGATTCGAAGAGCTGTATGAGTTCGACTGCCAGAAGTACCAGAAGGTGATTGATGTAAGAAAAGGGAATTAAGGATGTAATGCATGGGGACCGTCATAGAGCTGTTGATGTCGGTCCCCGATGTCAAATAAGCTCCATTCACGAAAGCCGGGAGAGATAGCTGTATTAAACCATTGACAGAATGCAGGGGAGAGGATAAACTGATACTATTCATCAAAGCTGGATTGGATAAGGGGATCGTGATATGGAGACGAAAAAGACGGCAGGAGCGCAGATCAAAGAGATAGCCGAGAAGGTGGGGGTATCCCAGAGCACGGTCTCGGTGGTGCTGGGCGGAAGGGGAGACAGGATCCGCATCTCAAAGGAGACCCAGAAAAAGGTGTGGGATGCGGCCAGGGAGCTGAATTACCGGCCCAACATCTACGCCAGGCGGCTGCGCCAGGCGGAGGAGGAAGTCCCCTATGTGCTGGCCATATTCTGGAGGACCGACAATCTGAATTCCCGCGTGGGAAGGTTCATCCGGGGGGTCTACGAGGCCTCGGAGAAGCGGGAATGCAGGGTGGAAGTGATGATACAGCCCTACAGGCCGGGGGAGCTGATGCGCCATGGGGAGATGCTGTCCGGCAACCGGATCAGCGGGGCCGTCATCAGCGGCCTGTCTTCGGAAGACCAGGAAGCGCTGGAGGCAGGAGACTATACCATCCCCATCATCCTCATCGGCAGGGAGAGCACGAAATTCCACTGCGTCATGATGGACAGCTACCGGTCGGGGGAGCAGTGCATTGCCTATATGGCCGCTCCGGGGATCAAGACGGCGGCGTTCATCGGCTTTGACAACAACAGCCGTGCCGAGAGGAAGATGGAGGCAGGCTTCATGGTGGGATGCAGGAGCCGCAACATCCGGGTGAAGGAAGACTGGAACGTGTACCTGGGGTGCAGCAGTTATGAGAACGGCTATGGGGCGGCCAGGGAAGTGCTCTCCAAAATCGAACTGCCCTCGGCCTGGCTGGTGGCGGATTCCAGGCTGGCCGGCGGCATCATGGATTACTGCCAGGACAATGGCATCCGGGTTCCGGAGGACGTAAGGATCATATTCTTTGAGGAATCGGGGATTCTGAAATACAATAGGCCTCCGCTCTCCTCCGTGGACGTTCCTTCCATGGAGATGGCGGAGACGGCGCTGGACCTCCTGCTGCTGGCCTGCCACAGCCAAATCGACATCCCCATCCGGCGGGAGCATCTGCCGCTCTACTGCATCAGGGAGAGCAGCGGGGGACTGCCTCAGGACGGAGAGGGGAAGCGGTAAATTGAAAAGGAATAGCGGCTCCTGGAAACCTGTTCTGGAACCGCTGTTTTTATAAATCGTGCTAAAACGTAATAGCATGCGGAGGACATAAATATGGAAGAAAAAAGGATTGTACTGGCGCCGGAAGGGAGAGCGGAATTCCGCAATCAGGTGGATTTCTGCGTGGGGACCGGCCGGATGGGCCTGGCCCTCCACCGGGAGTATCTGGAGCAGCTGAAGCTGGTGCAGGAGGAGATCGGCTTCCGGTATATCAGGGGGCACGGGCTGTTCTGCGATGACATGGCGATCTACCAGGAGACGGAAGACGGCGTCCCGGAATATAATTTCACCTATCTGGACAGGGTCATGGACAGCTATCTGGAGCTGGGGATCAGGCCGTTCCTGGAACTGGGCTTCATGCCGGAGAAAATGGCCAGCGGGAGACAGACGATTTTTTACTGGAAGGGAAATACCACGCCCCCCGCTTCCTACGAGAAGTGGACGGAGATGGTGAAGGCGCTGCTGGTACATCTGTGCGGGCGCTACGGACGGGAGGAGGTGGTGGGCTGGCCCATCGAGGTATGGAATGAGCCGAACCTGCCGGGATTCTGGGAGCACGCCGACATGCAGGAATATTTCAGGCTGTTCCACCGGACCTTTACGGCAGTGAAGGAAGTGGATGAGGGCTTTCGGGTAGGCGGACCGGCAGTCTGCGGAGGCAGCGATGAGGTATGGATCAGGGCGTTCCTGGAGTATTGCCGGGACAACGGGCTGGCGCCGGACTTTGTCACCAGGCACCATTATACCACCGAAGTGCCGGAGCGGGTGGGGCATTACGGCTACCCGGAGCTGATGCGGGCCGAGGACGGTTTCGCCAATCTGCACACCACCAGGGAGATTATAGACAGTTTCCCGGAATACCGGGGAAGGGAAATCCACATCACGGAGTTCAATACCTCCTATATCCCCAATGCGCCGCTGCATGACACCAACCAGAACGCGGCCTACATAGCCCGTCAGCTATCCAGGCTGGGGGATGACAATGAATCCTATTCCTACTGGACCTTCGGGGACGTGTTCGAGGAGCAGGGCGTGCCCTTTACGCCCTTCCACGGAGGCTTCGGCCTGGTGGCCAACGGATGTATCCCCAAGCCCACCTTCTGGAGCTTTGCCTTCTTCAAGAAGCTGAAGGAAGGGAAGGGGCACTGCATCCTGAAAAACGATAATGCCGTAGTGATGAGCATGGACGACGGCAGCTACCGCGGGGTGGCATGGAATGTGGCCGACAGGCGGACAGGAGAGAAGTATCTGCTGACCCTGGAGATGGAGGAGCAGCGGGAGGGATGCCTGCTGACGAAAACGGTGGACGAGGCCCGCTGCAATCCGCTGAAAATATGGCATGACATGGGCGAACCGGCGAACCTGTCCCCGGAGGAATGCAGGCTGCTGCGGGACGCCGCCCGTCCTTTCGTGGAGACCAGGCGGGTGAAGCCGAAGAACGGCAGGCTGGAGATCTCTTTCCCCGTGGAGCAAAACGGCGTGGCCTACTTTGAGTGGAGACCAGGGAAGGTCGTGTCGGACAGAGGATATTCCTACGGGCGCGCCGCGCAATATCCGGCGATCAATCCCATCACCAGGCTGGATTATCCGGATCCCGATGCCATCCGGGTGGGGGATACCTATTATATGGTGAGCACCACCATGCACTTCATGCCGGGCTGCGAGATTCTGCGCTCCTACGATCTGCGGAACTGGGAGCATCTTTCCTATGTATATGAGAAGCTGGACAGCACGCCGGGGCAGACCCTGGAGGGGGAGGAGAACATCTACGGCAAGGGCATGTGGGCGGCATCCCTGCGGTATCACGATGGCACCTACTATGTGTGCTTCGTGGCGAACGATACCCACAAGACCTATCTCTACACGGCTTCCCGGCCGGAGGGCCCCTGGGAGAAGCGCTATATAGAAGGATTCTTCCACGACTGCTCTCTGCTCTTCGATGATGACGGCAAGGTCTACATCGTGTACGGGAACCGGGAAATCTGGCTGACACAGTTGAAAGAGGACTTAAGCGCTCCTCTGGAGGGCGGGCTCCATCGCCTGATTGTAAGCGATAAGGACAATCCGCACCTGGGCTATGAGGGCAGCCACCTGTATAAGATCCGCGGAAAATATTATCTCTTCCTGATCCATTCCAGGCCCGATATGTGGAGAAGGACGGAAAGCTGTTTCGTGGCGGATTCCCTGGAAGGGGAGTTCCTGGGCGGAGACGTGCTGGACGACGATTGCGGGCTTCCGAACAGAGGCGTGGCCCAGGGCCCTATCGTAGATACGCCGGAGGGGAAATGGTACGCGATCCAGTTCCAGGACAGCGGGGCGGTGGGGCGGGTGCCCTTCCTCATGCCTGTGACATGGGAAGATGACTATCCCGTCTTCGGAGACCGGGGGACCATTCCCCAGGATTTCCCCGTAGAGAGCACAAGGCCGGGATATGTCTATGCGCCTCTGGTGGGCAGCGATGACTTTAAGGGGGATCTGAAGACGCACTGGGAATTCAACCATGAGCCTGACTTGTCCCTGATCGCCCATGACAGAGAGGCCGGAACCTGGCAGGTCGCTACCGACAAGGTGTGCGCCTCCCTTCTGCAGGCCAGGAATACCCTGACCCAGCGGATGCTGATGCCTGGCTGCGCCGCGGAAGTCACCGTGGACGGCGGGGGTCTGAGGGAGGGGGACTTCGCCGGACTTTGCGCCCTGCAGTCCTGCTTCGGATTCCTGGGGCTGACCCGCAGGAACGGGGAGCTGCAGATGGTGGTGCGGACCGTGGAGCCGGGAGAATTCCGGAAATTTCCCCCGGAGAACAGGCCGGAGGAGGAATGGGCTGCAGTGCCCGTGGAGGAGAAGCCCTATGTCCTGAAGCTGGAAGCGGACTTCTCGGAAGGAAAGGATGTATGTTCCTTCTATTATAAGGACAGGAGCTTCTGGAGCCGCTGGCAGAAGATCGGGCCGGAGCATCAGCTTCGGTTCAGCATGGAACATTTCTGCGGCTGCCGTTTCGGCCTGACGGTGTACTCCACCAGAGAGGCCGGCGGAAGCGCGGCATTCAGCGAGTTTGTATATCGAGAGAGATAATGATTGGCATCGTTTGTGAGACATGCGGAACTGGAATAGGAGGTTATATATGCATACAAAACGAAATCAGGCACTGACCATGCACCCGTTGTTTTTCGACCCCATTTACAGGACGGCCTACAGGGAGGAAAAGGACGGCAAGGCTGCCCTGAAATACCGGGACGACATCTGGGGGGTAAGGCTGGAGGACAATGGGGACGTGACATTCACCATGCGCGCCCCCTCGGCGGAGACAGTGGCTGTCTCTTATACACATCTGACGCTGCCGACGAAGAGACTCGTGT
>CAMQOJ010000030.1 GCA_947003375.1 uncultured Lachnospiraceae bacterium | reverse complement strand
TCGCCCTGGAGCGGGACGGGGAGGGAAACTTCTCGAAGACCGTGTCCGGCATCGCGCCGGGCTTCCACTATCATTTCTGGTATGTGGACGGCGTACAGGTCGCCAACCCGGTGGCGCCGGTGGCTTACGGGTGCTTTGGGGCCACCAACTTTTTCGAAGTGCCCGGAGAGGGGGAGGATTTCTGGTTCCTGAAGGATGTACCCCACGGGGATGTCCAGATCCGCACCTATGTCTCCGGCGTCAACGGCCATGTGAAGAAATGCTATGTGTACACGCCGCCCTCCTACGACAGGGAGCCTGGGCGGAAATACCCGGTGCTCTATGTACAGCACGGCGTGGGCGAGGACGAGACGGGCTGGATTTGGAACGGCAAGCTGAACTTCATCCTGGACAATCTGATCGCGGAGGGAAAAGCCAGGGAGATGATCGTGGTCATGTGCTGCGGCTACGCTTTCCTGAAGGACGAGGACCCCGTCTTCTTCCCGGGGGATTTCGGCAGGGAGATTGCGGAGAATGTCATTCCCTTTATCGAGAACCATTACCGCACCGCAAAGGGGCGGAGCAACAGGGCCATGGCCGGGCTTTCCCTGGGATCCGCCCAGGCCACCCAGTTCGTTGCCCGCTTCCAGGAGCTGTTCGCCCATCTGGGCGTGTTCTCCGGCATGCGGGACCAGGAGGCGCAGCAGATTTTGAGCAGGCATGAGGAATACCCCATGGAGACTGTGCTGATGACCGCAGGAGCAGGCGAGAAAGGGCTGGACCAGGCCCAGAAGGCTTACACGGACCGCTTCCAGGCCCTGGGCGTGGCGGGAGGGCAGAGATGCTATCCCGGATACCATGAGTGGCATGTGTGGCGCGCCAGCCTGCGGGATTTCGCGGAGCTGATCTTCCGGGGCGGGGCGCAAGCTCAGACAGGCTCCGGAACAGGGGAGGCGGATTTCACGTATCAGGAGGCGCCTCTGGACACAGAACAGATGGACCGCCAGACCTTCGCGGAGCATATATTGATGTTCGACCCCATTTATAAGGGACTGGTCCATGCCTTTGACGAGAAGGGCAGGCCCGCCGGGAAATACAAGGATGAGCACTGCGGCGCGGAAGTGGTGGACGCGGCGGAAGGAAAGGCCAGGTTCTGGATCAGGGCAAAGGGTGCCAAGACCGTGGAGGCGGACATCTGGGGCATGGGATGTTTTGCTCTGGAGCCTGCGGAAGAAGATTGGTGGACCTGCGAGGTGAAGGGGATCGAGAAGGGATTCCACTACTACGGCATCAAGGTCAACGGCGTGGACGTCCTGGACGGGAACGCGCCTGTGGGATACGGCGGGTTCCGGGCCGTCAACTACCTGGAGATGCCGGAGGCGGATTTTGAGGAATACAGAATCCGGCAGAACCCTCACGGAACCGTCCACCTGAACTACTACCGGTCAGAGGAGACCGGGCGCACGAAGCTGTGCTATGTGTACACCCCGGCCTCCTACGAGAAGGAGCCTGACCGCAGATACCCGGTGCTCTATCTCCAGCATGGCGGCGGAGAGAACGAGGCGGGATGGATCTGGCAGGGGAAGCTGGCCAATCTGGCGGACAATCTCATTGCCGCGGGACGGATGGAAGAGATGATTGTGGTCATGGGAACAGGATATGCGTTCCCGGACAGCGGGGCATATCATCCGGCCATGAGCGCCTTTACGGAGGAATTGGTGAGCAGCGGGATTCCCTTTATCGACAGGACTTACAGGACGATTCCCGACAAGGAGCACAGGGCCATGGCAGGGCTTTCCATGGGCGGCATGCAGACCCAGAGATGCGTCTTTGCCCATCCGGAGCTGTTCCGGTGGGCGGGCATCTTCTCCGGCGGCCTGACCATCCGCGACGAGGAGGCGGACTACAGCGCTATCCTCCTGGATCCGGAGGAATTCTCCAGGCGGTTCGCCATGCTCTTCGTGGCCTGCGGGACGCAGGAGTGGAGCTATGAGAGCACGAAGGAGAATGAGGAGGCCGTCCTGGCGGCAGGAGTGCCCATTGTTACCTTTGAGGGATACGGCTACCACGACTGGACCTTCTGGCGGCACTGCGCCAAGGATTTCCTGCCCAGGCTGTTTCGCTGAAGCGGCGGGGGGCGGGAGGGATTCGGCGTTATATCAGACGCCTGAAAGAACCGCAGAACCATTTAAAAGTGCGTGAAAACCAGATTATAAAGAACAGACGACAGAAAGGAAACATATGGCAAAACAAGCAAAAATCACGGTCCATCCGTGCTATGAGACAGGGGAGATCTCTCCCAGATTGTTCAGCACCTTCCTGGAGCCCATCGGCACCATGGTGAACGGCACCATGTTCAACCCGAAACACCCCACCGCTGACGAACAGGGCTTCCGGCGGGACTTCATCGATGCCCTGAAGGCCACGGACATGCCGGCGGTGCGCCTGCCCGGCGGGAACTTCGTGTCTGCCTGGAGCTGGAAGGATTCCATCGGCCCTAAGGAAGAGCGGAAGGTCAGGCTGGACCCGGCCTGGCATCAGTACATCACAAATGAGGTAGGCCACGACGAGTACCTGCAGTGGACGGAGAAGGTGGGGGCGGAGCCCCTCTATACCATCAACCTGGGCACCGGGGACATACGGGACGCCATGGACATTGTGGAGTATACCAACCATGAGGGCGGAACCTGGTGGTCCGACCTGCGCCGGAAGAACGGCCATGAGAAGCCCTACGATGTGAAGACCTGGTACTTGGGCAATGAGATGGACGGCCCCTGGCAGTTGGGCTCCTGGGACAAGGATCCGAGAGGGTACGGCGTCCGGGCCAACGAAGTGTCCAAGGCCATCAAGTGGATCGACGGACGCATCGAGACGGCAGTGTGCGCCTCTTCGGCGTTGTTCATGGACCATTATCCCCAGTGGGAGGAGACGGTGCTCCAGGAATGCTATGACTCCGTGGACTATCTCTCCATGCACCATTACCACAGCGCGCCTCCCGGAGACGTGAAAGCGCTGCTGGGCGGTTCCGTCTACTACGAGGACTTCATCAATACGGAGGTGGCGCTCTGCGACCTGATCGGGGCGAAATGCCGCTCCCCGAAGAAGATCATGCTCTCCTTCGATGAGTACGGAGCCATGATCCGGCCCAACACGCCCCTGCACCCGGGCTACGGCTACCACAATATGATCCGGGCCCACTACAGGTTCGACCCGGAGAGGAAATACATCCTCCACGATCCCGACAATATGGAAGAGCGTTTCCGGCCCGGCGGGGATCTCCTGCAGATGCTGTCCATGCTCTCCATCCAGCTGGCGTTCCTGCGTCATGCGGACAGGGTGAAGATCGGCTGCATGACGGGAGGCCTGGGGGCGCTGTGTGCCTCCGACCACGACCATGTGTGGAAGTCGGCTTCCCATTACGCCTTCTGCCAGATGATGGAATACGCCAGGGGCACCTCCATGGAGACCGCGGTGGAGAGCGAGACCTTCGACATGCCCGGCTATGCCATAGACGACACCTCCCAGTATACGGGCAAGGAGGGCGTGAACTACATCGACGCCGCCTCCGCCTGGGATAAGGAGCGGGAGCAGCTGGCGGTGTTCGCCATCAACCGCAGCGAGGAGGAAGAGTATCCTCTGACCCTGGATGTAAAGGGCTTTGAGGACTATGTGTTCGCGGGACATCAGGAGATGCATACCGCCGACCTGGACGCCAGGAACACATTCGAGGAACCGGACGCCATCCGGCCTGTGGAGAATTCGGGCGGAACCTTTGAGGACGGCGTGCTGAAGACCCATGTGAAGCCCCTGTCCTGGAATGTGATCCTTTTCAGGAAAGCGGGTAAATAAGGCGCCGCTCTATGGCGGACGGCGGCACGGCGCGGGGGTGTCCCGCATCAGGCCATATCGACCCCAGGAAGAGACAATAGAGCTATGGGCGGCCCAGGCCCGGCAGCTTAGCAGTCGGCGTGCCCCGGGGCAGCAGAACAGGAGCAAGGAGGCATAGATGATCAGAACAGCAAAGACAGAAAACGGCATGGTGCGCGGAATCGAGGCGGCGGACCCCAGGATCACGGCATTCAAGGGGATTCCCTTTGCGGCCCCTCCGGTGGGGGAGAACAGATGGCGCGCCCCGCAGCCCGCGGCGGACTGGGAGGGCGTCAGAGAGGCATATCGTTTCGCGCCGATTTCCATGCAAAGCATTCCGGGCCTGGGAACCGATATCTATTGCAGGGAATGGCATGTGGATCCCCAGATCGACATGGACGAGGACTGCCTGTACCTGAATGTGTGGACCGGGGCGAAGGATGCGTCGGAGAAGCGCCCGGTACTGGTGTGGTTCTTCGGAGGCGGGCTGCAGTGCGGCTATCCCGCGGAGATGGAGTTCGACGGGGAGCGCCTGGCCAGGAGGGGCATCGTGGTGGTGTCCGTGAATTACAGGGTGAATGTGTTCGGCTATCTGGCCCATCCGGACCTCACCGCGCAGCAGCCGGAGGCGCCGTCCAATTTCGGCAGCCTGGACCAGCAGGCGGGGCTGAGATGGGTGGCGCGCAACATCGCGGCCTTTGGCGGCGATCCGGGCAATGTCACCATCGCGGGGCAGTCCGCAGGCGGCGGCAGCGTGCTGAGTCAGATGTCCTGTAAGGACAATGAGGGCCTGTTCCAGAAAGCCATCATCATGAGCGCCATGATCCGCAGCCCCTACAGGAAAGGGGGAATCGGAGATCCGGAGAAGCTGGACAGCGCGGAGCGTAACGGGGCGGCCTTTTTCGACTTCCTGGGGGTGAAGACCCTGGAGGAGGCCCGGAAGCTGGACGCCGCATTCATCCGAGACCGCTACGACGAGTACACCAGAGAGCATCCGGCCATGTTTACGGTGCTGGATAACCGCTTCTGCGTGGGGGATCCCCTGGTGCTGTACGCAAAGGGAGAGTGCGTGGACGTGGCGGTGATGGCAGGGAACACAGGGGACGAGTTCCACAATGAAATCCCGGCCGCCGATGAGGCGCAGTTGGAGCGCATGGCCCGAGAGCTTCTGGGAGAGCGGGCAGAGCGGTTCCTGGCCTGCCCCGAGTCCCGGGTGAAGACGGAGAGGGGCTATGCCCCGGTGAGCGGGATCAGTTGTACGGTGAGGAGCGAGTTCCTGGCCAACGCCGGTGGCGCAAAGCCCAGGAAGAACTATTATTACAGCTTCCAGGCGGACATCCCGGGCTGGGACGATCCCGGCACCTTCCACTCCGTGGATCTGTGGTTCTTCTTTGAGACCCTGGCCAAATGCTGGAGGCCTTTCGTGGGCAGGCATTACGACCTGGCCAGGCAGATGTGCAATTACTGGGCCAACTTCATCGCCACGGGGAATCCCAACGGAAAAGACGCGGACGGCAGCGATATGCCCTACTGGGACTGCTACACCCCGGAACATCGGACCCGGATGCTCTTCACCGGGGAGGGCCCTGTGGCGCAGACGAATCAGGAATCGGATTTCACAAGGCTTATCATAGAACAGATCGGTGACATGATCGGCAGGGGCTGAGGCCAGAGAAAGCGATGGGAGAATGCGGGATATGGCATTGACGGAAAGGAGTGCATGAATTCATGCAGAACCATAGAAACGAAGCGCTGGAGAGCCATGGAATCTTCTTTGACCCGGTGTATCTGCAGATGCGGCTGCACAAGGGGCCGGAAGGGATTGGCCCCAGGCATTTTGAGGAGGAACCGGGGGTGAGAGTGGAGGAGAACGGGGACGTGACCTTCTGCTTCTACGCCCCGGAGGCAAAGTCTGTGGAGGTGGCAGGGTTCGGGAATAGCGCCATGACCAATGAACACCATCCCATGAAAAAGGATGAAAATGGGTATTTCAGGGCCACTGTGCCCGGGATTCCCCCCGGATTTCACTATCATGAGTATTTTTGTGATGGGATGAACGTGATAAACCCCCAGGCCCCTGTGGGCTATGGGGCGCACAAGGCGGTGAATTTCTTTGAAAAAGAGGGGGACGGTGATTTCTATTTCCTGAAGGATGTGCCCCACGGGGAGGTGCGCCTGGAATACTTCCCCAGCAGCGTCACCGGGCGGACCAGGGCCTGCTATGTCTATACGCCTCCGGGATACGGGCAGGAGGGGGACAGGAAATATCCGGTGCTCTATCTCCAGCACGGCGGCGGAGAGAGCGAGAGCGGATGGCTCTGGCAGGGGAAAGCCAATCTCATTGCGGACAATCTGATTGCCGCGGGAGAGTGCCCCAAGCTGCTCATTGTCCTGAACTGCCTGTACTGCCCGGGGCCGGAGCCGGAGGAATTCCTGGCAGGGGATTTCGACAGCATGCTGCTGAAGGACTGCATGCCCTATATCGAGGGGAAGTATACCGTGGAGCCGGGAAAGCGGGCCATGGCGGGGCTGTCCATGGGCAGCTATCAGACAATCATGACCACCTTGAACCATCTGGGGATGTTCCCCTATATCGGCATCTTCAGCGGCACGCCCCAGAGACGGTGGTACGCAAAGGAAGACTACATGAAAGCCTTCGAAGATTCCGAGGCCTTCCGGGAGCGAGTGAAGCTGCTGTTCTTCGGGTACGGGGAGCAGGAGGAGCGGATTGTGGCCGCGTTGGAGGAGCAGTTCGGGGAATTCCGGGACAAAGGGATTCCGTACACCGCCTACACCTGTCCGGGCTATCATGAGTGGACGGTATGGCGGAAGTGCCTGAGGGAGTTCCTGAAGCTTCTTCCCAAATCCTGAAGGGCAGGGGGTAAGTATGTTAAAAACAATGAAAAAACTTTTTTCCGGGGATCGGGTATTCTACGGGAGGGTGCTGACGCTGGCCCTCCCCATAGCCCTGCAGAGCCTGATCACCATCGGCGTCAATATGCTGGACACCATTATGGTGGGGACCCTTGGGGAAGTGGAGCTTTCCGCCACCTCCCTGGCCAACCAGTTCATCAATATCTATCATATCTTCTGCATGGGGCTGGGCATGGGGGCGTCGGTGATGGTATCCAGGTACTGGGGGATGCGGGAGAGCGAACCGGAGAAGTCGGCACAGGCCCTGAAGAAGACCATCTGCATCATGGTGAGGCTGACTCTGGGACTGGCCCTGGCCTTTGCCATTGCCACCATCGCCATTCCGGGCGCCATCATGGGGATGTACACCACGGAAAAGGACATCATCTCCCTGGGCATCATCTACTTCCGGTATTCCATCATCACCTATTTCTTTCTGGGGCTGTCTTTGGTCTGCACCATCGTGCTGCGCAGCGTGGGCCAGGTGCGGATGCCGCTGTATGTGTCCATGGGGGCCTTCTGCGTGAACATCGCGGCCAATTACGCCTTTATCTTCGGGAAGCTGGGGATGCCCCGGATGGGGATTGCCGGCGCTGCCCTGGGGACGCTGATTGCCAGGGTGTTCGAGGCGGGCATGATCTGCGGCTATCTGTTCTTCAAGGATAAAGCCATCGGGTTTAGGATAAGGCATCTGGGCATGAAGACAGGGGATCTGATAGGGGAGTATGTGCGCATCAGCATCCCGGTTCTGGTCAGCGACGGCATCCTGGCCATCGGCAACAACACCGTGGCCATGGTGGTGGGGCATCTGGGCGTAAACTTTGTGGCGGCCAATGCCATCACCAGCGTCACCCAGCAGATGAGCAATGTGCTGACCCAGGGAGTGGCCCAGGCAGGGGCAATCGTTACCGGACAGACCCTGGGAGAGGGGGACCGGGAGAAAGCCCTGGGCCAGGGCTACGCGTTCATGGGGCTGGGACTGGCCCTGGGGCTCTTTGCCGCTCTGGTAATCACTGTGATCAGCGGGCCGGTAATCGGTGCCTACAATGTGTCTGAGGAGACGGCGGGGGTGGCCGGACAGCTGATGGAGGCCATCGCACTGATCATGATTTTCCAGTCCACTAACAGCATCATGACCAAGGGAGTCCTAAGGGGCGGCGGAGATACCAAGATGCTGATGCTGGCGGACAATATCTTCCTGTGGGTGCTGTCCATCCCTCTGGGGCTGCTGGCAGGCTTCGCGCTGCATCTCCCGGCCTTCTGGATCTATACCTGCCTGAAATTCGACCAGATCGCCAAGACCGTGTGGTGCGTGTTCCGGCTTAGGAGCGGAAAATGGATCAAGAGGATCTCCACGGGGAAACAGGGTGGAGCAAGCGCGTGAGGGGAGGCTGGGAAGCGGCCGAAGTTCCGATGAACATGTTACGGATCCGAAACAGGGATTCGCAACAAAAGCAGACGTTTTCTAACAGGGGCCTGAAAGCCATGTTGAATCGGGCCTGAAGATTCTGAGAAAAAATTGACTCGAAAAGGAGGAAGCCTAAAATGAAGAAACAAGCCTTCAACCCGTATCTGCCGTCCTGGGAGTACATACCGGACGGTGAGCCCCATGTCTTCGGAGACAGGGTCTATGTCTATGGTTCCCATGACTTTTACAATGGATTCGTGTTCTGCATGGGGGATTATGTGTGCTGGTCCGCCCCGCTGGAGGATCTCTCGGACTGGCGCTACGAGGGCGTGATCTACCCCAGGAATGAGGATCCCCTGAACAGGGAGGGGAAAGCCTGCCTCTATGCCCCGGACGTGACGAAGGGGCCGGACGGCAGATATTATCTCTATTATGTGCTGGACAAACAGCACATCGTGTCCGTGGCCGTGTGCGATACTCCGGCGGGGCGGTATGAATTCTACGGCTATGTCCATTATCCGGACGGCGTGAGGCTGGGCGATAAGGAGGGAGACGAGCCTCAGTTCGACCCGGCGGTGCTGACGGAAGGGGCAGTGACCTATCTCTACACCGGCTTCAGCGGCAGATGGGACAAGGACCGCTCGGGCTCCATGGCGGTGGTGCTGGACGCGGACATGCTGACAGTGCTGGAAGCCCCAGTGTGCGTGGTGCCGGGCTACACCCACTGCCAGGGGAGCGGATTCGAGGGGCATTCCTTCTTCGAGGCATCCTCCATCCGGAAGATCGGGGATACCTATTACTTTGTCTACTCCTCGGAGGTGATGCATGAGCTGTGCTATGCCACAAGCAAGCATCCCAGGGAGGGGTTCGTGTACCGCGGCGTCCTGGTGAGCAACTGCGACATGCATATCGACCACGACAAGCCCGGCGACCTGCCCATGGCCTACGGGGCCAACAACCACGGGGGCCTGGTGGGGATAAACGGCCAGTGGTATATTTTTTATCACAGGCACACCAACGGCACCTGGTACAGCAGACAGGGATGCGCGGAGAAACTGACGCTCTCAGCGGACGGGAGCTTTGCCCAGGCGGAGCTCACATCCTGCGGCTTGAACGGCGGGCCCCTTGCGGGAAAGGGAGAGTATCCGGCCCATATCGTGTGCCGCCTGTTCACGGATGAGCCCACGGGCCATGTGGGCGGCGACAAGCAGCCCAGGGTGATGCAGGACGGCAGGGACGGGGACGAGGAGCCCGGGTACATCGCCAATATCACGGATTCGGCCACGGCGGGATTCAAATACTTTGACATGCAGGGCGTGACGAAGATCCGCGTCACGGTGCGAGGCTATGCGGACGGCGCTTTTGAGGTGCGGACGAAATGGGACGGGGAAGTCCTGGCCCGGATCCCGGTGGTGTACACCAATGTGTGGGAGGACTATGAGGCGGACATCGAAATGCCGGACGGGGTACAGGCGCTGTATTTTACCTACAGAGGACAGGGGAAAGCCAGCCTGCTGTCCTTCGCGCTGCTGTGATATGGAAAAGCCCCGGAGCCGGAGGGGCTGTAGATTGTAAGGCTCCGGGGCGGAAACCGCAGACCTGGACAAGGCGGAATCCCAAGGGGAAGAAAGGATGTACCAGAATGGAATATATTTATGAAATGCCAGCCGAAATGACGGCGGAAAATGAAAAGCGGGGAGAGGTCAGGAAGTTTTCCTATGACACACAGACCTATGAGGGGGACGCCAGCCATCCCATGCACAAGGAAGCCTGGGTGTACCTTCCCTGCGGCTACGATGAAAGCCGGAAGTACAATGTGCTGTACCTCCTCCACGGAGGCGGGGCGAATCAGGACTGGTGGTTCAAGGACTACCCGGATACCGTGACCATCCTTGACAATATGATGGCGAAGAAAATCTGCGAGCCCTGCATCATTGTCACTCCCACCTATTACCGGGGCGAGGAGGCAGACAAGGACATGGACATCACGGAGCATTTCCGGTATGAGCTGCGCAGGGACTTGATTCCCGCCGTGGAGAGTGCTTTCTCCACCTGGACAGAGGGCGATGTCAGTGAGGAAAATCTGGTGAAGACCCGGAGCCACCGGGCGTTCGCAGGGCTGTCCCTGGGTTCCATGACCACTTACCGGGCTGCTTTTTACAATAATTTCGCCCTGTTCTCCTGGTACGGGCCTTTCTCCGGCTGCTGCGGCCCCCAGGGCGAGCGGGATCCCGAGGTGGAGCGCATCAGGAAGACCCTGGCGGAGGGAGAGGCCAGGGGGCTGAAGCTGGATTACCTGTTCTGCTGCAACGGGGACAAGGACATTGCCTACCCGGAGCATAAGGAAATCATGGAGAAGGCGGAGCAGGCCTGCCCTCAACTTGTCAGGGGGAAGAACTACGACTTCTACACCATCCCTGGAGGAGTCCATGATATGAAGGCATGGCAGCTTCATCTGTACCACGCCCTGCAGATTTTCTTCTGCTGAGGGCGGAAGCAGGGTTTTCGGTGAAAGGGAAGTTGTTTCAAATCAGGCGGTATCGCCCCGGTTACAAGGGCTGTACCGCCTTTTTTGCACGAAAAAAATTCAAATCTACACAATAGATTCATATTACGCTGTTATAATTACAGTCAGAGGTGCGCTATGAGTAAAATTTTAATTGTTGAGGACAATCTATCCATACAGGCATTGCTGCATGACTTTATACAGGAAGCCGGATATCGTGTGGTGCTGGCGGCTGACGGCGGCGATATCAAAAAAATGCTTAAGACCAAGTCCGCTGAACTTGCGGCCAGCCTATCTACCGAAAATATGAAGCTGTCGCCCTGTGATATTTATATGATTGATATTTGCCACAACGGAACGGCAATCACCGCCGCTCTCTCTTCTCAAAGAACCGGTCAATTTCCCTTTTCACGGATTCTGCGGAGAGGGATTTGGACAGATAGCCCTCAGGCTTTAAGGAGATAGCTTTTTCCACGCTCGCCCTGTCCACCCGACAGGTGAGGAAGATGACGGGGATATCCGCGAATTCCTTTTCCGAGCGGATCATCTCCAGCATCTGGCCTCCGTTGCAGACGGGCATCTCGTAATCCAGCAGCACCAGATCCGGCCGGGCAAGGGTGATGCTTCGGATGGCGGACATGCTGGAATCTGCCGTCAGCACCTCATAATCCCGACCCAGCAGGTCGAGCATGGCTCTGCGCATGAAGTCCGAGTCGTCCACTACCAGTATCTTTCGGCGGTCTGCTTCGGCTTCCACGGCACTGTCGGGACAGGGATGCGGCAGGGGATCGTCAAGGCGCAGACGGCTTTCAAGCGCAGCGACAGCGTCCTTAGCGACCGCCGTGATGCCGTCCCCGGAAAGGGGCATGTGGGAAGCGGCCATGCAATAAGCGAAGTATCCTTTGCCTGTGTCGAAGAGGAAGCTGAACTGGGGGCTCAGCCTCTCGTACATCCTGTAGAACTGCTCATAGGTCAGAATCTGTTCCTCCTTCAGAACAAGAGGCTTCAGTGACGGAAAATACCGCCTGACGCGCTCTACAAGCTGCGTTGCCGCATAGCTGGCCACATTGGACAGCATCATGGCCGTGGTTTCCGATTTCGATGATACGGCATTGCCGATGATGCTGCCGACAAGCTGCTCCTCGAAAAGCAGGAGGAATTCCCAGCTCTTTTTCTCTCCGTCGCTATAGACCAGCCGACAGCAGATGCCTCTGCCGAATTGCTCCCCGGCATAATAATTGCTGATCAACTGGGGATTCAGCCGGAACATGCTGTGTAGAATGCTGGCTACGGTCTGCCCCATCATGGCCTGTTCCTCCTCCGGCAGCAGGTTTTCCCAGTGCATGACGGGCTCGCCGCTTACGATCATATGATCCTCGATCATGGTATGCGCAATCAGCCAGCCGGCGCACACACCCAGGAAATGGTGGATGGAGGTGGCGGAGAATCCCGTCATCTCCAGCTCGCTTTCAAGGGCAGGGAGCATCCGCTCCCGGAAATCCTTATGGATGCGCCTGTGGGCCCTGAGCCCCGGGTAATCTATGGAATCCATATAGGCCTCTTCGTCCGAGAAATGCTGGATAGCGTGATCCTTGAAGTACTTTATCGCCTCCTGGCAGGCAAAGTGGCTTTTCTCCGCCCTGTTCCCGAAGTCGAACAGCTTGCCCAGAATGCCGAAGAGCTTTTTGTGCTCCCTGTCGATGATTTCAACCCCTATATTATACCGTTCATCCCATACCAAACGATTTCCCATATCTTCCTCCTCTAAGTGAGCGACTATATTCTGTCTTCACATGACATTCCCGGCTGTCGCATATGCTTTTCCATATTCTCTGTGCAGTATCGGGTCATTTGTACATTTTATTCCATGGTCTGAGAAAATGTTCCAGGATATGACATTTTTCGGCTCCATGTATTGCGCTGTTTTCCTGTTCCAAAAGGGTTGCTGCATGGCGGCGGAGAAATTGGCATCCGGAATTATAAAAAGTTTTGGAATTCATCAATTTCCTCTTGCCAAAAGAGGATAGTTGTGATAAAATATTCTTCGTTAGGTTGCCAGTTGGATAGGAAGTAAATTGATTTAAGGAACGGTTGTTGATGGTTCCGGATTTGTTGGGGAGCCAGATGAGATAAGGTTCATTAGTACAGCCGGAAAGGCATGTTTGAGACGGCTCCATGGTCAAGCGGTTAAGACATCGCCCTTTCACGGCGGTAACACGGGTTCGATTCCCGTTGGAGTCATTCATGGATTCAGGATAGGTTGAATATAATAGAATAGGGCGCAGTAGCCAAGTGGTAAGGCGTGGGTCTGCAACACCCTGATGCACCGGTTCAAATCCGGTCTGCGCCTCTGAAGAACCCCGATTCATGCGGGGTTTTTTACTGTCCTTTTTCCTGCACTGCCCATGTTTCCTTAAGATTTCCACCCTCCCGTCTGCCCATAAGGTCTTTCTGGAGGAACAGGAGATTACCCTGACCTACAAGGAATATGAAATGCTTTATTTCCTTATGTCAAACCCGGGACAGGTTTTCGCCCGGGAACAGCTATTGAACCGGATATGGGGATATGGCTTTGAGGGGCCCACCAGAACCGTGGATACGTATGTCAAGACCCTCCGGCAGAAACCGGGCGGGGAGGGCAGACATATCGTTACGCTCATTCGGTCCGGCTGCAAATTCGAGGTGACGGTATGAAAATGAGTGACCATATGAACATATTTACCATCCGGAAAAAATAGTGTTGGCCTCCAAACTGATGGGAGCTATTTTGATATTCTCTTATGTGCTTTCTGCCAGGCTGCTGTTAAACGCGGATGTTTCCCTTATGATCTGGCGGATATTTGTCGCCGTTTTAATCTGCATGATTGACCTGTGGATGGCTCGGTTTATTTCCGCGAGCAATGATGCCGCGAGGGGCAAATACCAAAGTGTCCGAAGGACACTTTCTGCTCTGCAGCGTTGCAAGCTTGATACCCCGTTGCTTGCAGCGGGGTATTTGATTAGTTTATAATTGTCCGATTTTGCTGTCACAAATCCAGCTTGTGCCAGTCTAATCTCTTAAGGAGGTGTTTTTATGAGCACAAAAGTAAAGCAAGAGCTGTCTGAGTTGATTGCACAGGCTACCGCCGGAGATAAGGCTGCGCTGGAGACGGTGCTGGCGGGTGTGCAGGATCTGGTGTTCAACCTGTCCCTGCGGATGCTGGGCACATTCCATGACGCGGAGGATGCGTCCCAGGACATTCTTCTGAAGGTGATGACCCACCTCTCCTCCTTCAAAGGGGAGAGCGCTTTCACCACCTGGGTGTTCCGCATCGCGGTGAATCATCTCAAGGACTACAAGAAACATATGTTCGCCCGGCTCCCTCTGAGCTTTGAGTTCTACGGAGATGACATCCGCAGCGGAAAGGTTCAGGATGCGCCCGACCTGACCCAAAATGTAGAGAAGGCAATCCTGGCCGAAGAGCTAAAGCTGTCCTGCACGAATGTCATGCTCCAGTGCCTGGATTCGGAGAGCCGCTGCATCTTCATATTGGGGACGATGTTCCGGCTGGACAGCCGGATTGCCGGGGAGATTCTGGGCATCACCCCGGAAGCCTATCGCCAGCGGCTTTCCAGGGTGCGGAAAAAGATGGCTGATTTTCTCTCCGAATACTGCGGTGAGTATGGAAAGGGAACCTGCCATTGTGCCAGCCGTGTCAACTACGCCATCCAGAATCACCGGATCTCCCCCGACCGGCTGGACTTTACCGCTGCCAAGCCAAGCGATATTGCTGTGGAGGTGAAAGCGGCCATGGAGGAGATTGATGGATACGCCCAGCAGTTCTCGTTCTGCCGGACGTACCAGTCTACAGAGCGGTTAAAGCGGATGATTCGGGACTTTCTGAATGGCCCGGCCTTTTCCGCAGTTGCGGAAGCATAGGAGGTGGAACGATGAATACACAGATGATTTTGAACTATCTGAACGAGCTGAGCGCCAACAACAATCAGGAATGGTACCACGCCCATAAGGCTGAGTACCAGGCGGCCAACGCGCAGTTTGAGGAACTGATACAGGCCCTGATTCTCCAAATCGGGGAATTTGACGGCAGTATCCTCGGCCACGCCCCCAAGGAGCTGACCTTCAAGCTGGTTCGGGACACCAGATTCAGCCATGACAAGTCCCCCTACAACCCCGCGTTCCGGGCGCACATCTCCTCTATGGGAAAGCTGCCCATTCCGGTGGGCTATTATCTGATGCTCAAACCGGGCGGACAGTCCTTCCTGGGCGGCGGCCTGTTCGCGGATATGTTCAAAGATGCCACTCGGATGGTGCGGGATTATATCTCGGAGCACGGCGGCGAGTGGGAGGCAATCATTACCGCCCCGTCTTTTCTGGAATGCTTTACCGTGAACGGCACTGCCCTGAAAAATGTCCCGGCTGGATACGAAAAGGAACATCCCCAAGCGGAATATCTGAAATATAAGAGCTGGTATCTGGAATATCCGATTCAGGACGAGGAGCTTGCGGACGGCGAGCTGTTCCTGTCTAAAGCCGTGGACATCTTCCATCGGATGAAACCGTACAATGATTATTTGAATAGGGCGCTTGTGGGGTTCAAGATGCCGGAGAGATAAAAAAGTGTCCCTCACTCCAATCCAGAACGCCCCGGACTGGCATGACGGCCCTGCCTTGGTGGGAGGGTGAAGTTGTTGGGCATTGACGGCTTTGGATATATGCCGCCTTCTGCTTTGCGGCTCCAGGTTCCAAAACAGGCGAGGAGGACAGAAGGCAGAAGGCTCCTGTTGCCAGGATAAGCGCCGAGACCGCACGCCTGAAAGACGCCCCGGTTCATGAAAACAGCCATGAAGAATCCGATGACCCGTCAGTCCGGCAGCGCCCCATATTCCGATAAACCGGAACTCCCCCGTTCGATTAGGGTAGGCTCTATGTAGTAGTTGTCATAGGCGCAGTTTGGATTCTTGATATTGAGGAACAGCTGCTTCAAAGCGATATCCGCCATGGTCTGAATCCGATAATGGACCGAGGTCAGCGGCGGGGAAAGGGCGGTGGCGATGGACAGGTCATCAAAGCCTACGATGCCTACATCATTGGGGATTTGTTTTCCTAATTTATAACAAATACGGTACAACTGTGCTGCAATCAGATCGTGATAACAAAATATGCCAACGGGTTCCTCCAGGCCTTTCAAGGTCTGAGAGATGGCCTTGAAATCCGCTTTGTCATTCTGCGTAAACTGAAATACGCATCCTTCATCCAAAAGAAACCCCTCCTGACCCAGCTCCATCTGAAAGGCCGTATACCGCACATCTTTGCTGATGGGCATGTTCCTGGTGCCGATATAAAAGAATTTCCGATAGCCCTGCTGGATCAAATGGCGCGCCACCTTCTGGGAGATGGAAAAGCTATTCACCTGTACGGAAGATTTCTTCAGCCCGTCTACAGAGTGGGTCAGGAATACGCAGGGAAGGTCATGCTCCTGGTATAGCCTGGAATTTGCCTGGGAGGTGGTGAGGCAGCTGATGATGCCGCTGACGGACATCTGCCGCAGCAGTTCATAAGCCTTCTCTTCTTCCGGGGCGGAATAGAAGGTGGTCATCACCAGGACCCGATAGCCCTGTTGTCCCGCAAGCTGCACCACGGCCTCGGCGAGAGAGGCGTAGAACCCATTGTTCATGGAGGGGATGAGCAATCCTATGATTTGGGTGCGGTTTTGAAAATCCTTTGCCAATTCGGAGTAGGAGAGATAGTATTTCTTCCCCTGGAGCCTGATGAAGCCTCCCTTGCATAGCTCGGTCATGACATTATGGGCGGTCACGACAGAGATGCCGCGCTGCTCGGCCAAGGCGCGGGTCGTCATGAAAGGGCTGCCGGGAGGCCCGAATCTGCCCTGCAGGATCTCTTCCTGCAGCAAATATTGTTCCTGGGCAAATCTTGAGAGATTCGAAAAAATTTCTTTATCCATGTAAAACCTCATCCGTTGCTGTTTTGAAGTGGAATAGCTGTGCTGTCTTTTTTTGATATTATATCACAAT
>CAMQOJ010000029.1 GCA_947003375.1 uncultured Lachnospiraceae bacterium | reverse complement strand
GCATAATTGAATCAAAAAAAGCCGTGGGGATTGTGTTGACTGTAATAATAATAATGGCAGTGGTGCTGATAATATTGGTGCTACAGTGACGCAATCCCCGAAAAAATACCAGGCATCTATTCAGAACGGAAAGAAATTGGTTCAGGGAGTTGGCTATGTGACGATTTATGAATCACGTAAGAGAAGGTACGAATTGTCAGTACAGGGAACAGTGTTAAGGCGCACGGTTGTGATTGATGGAGGGCTTAGGGATGCCTTGTATTACAAAGTGACAGACTCCAGAAAGATAAAGAAAATTGATTTTTTAAGCGAACGCTGGGAGCCGCATGGGATTGGCAATAAACCGAATAGCTATATTATAATGGAACAGCGCACTGCATCAGGAAAACTTACAGGGTATCTAAAAGTGGTAAAGAGATCTAAGGCGAAAGCTTATGGACTCTGGGATATCGCTGTGATGGCAGATGATGAAGATTGGATATACTATGAAAGGGGCAACGCTGGAAAGTGAAATTTGAAGAAATAGATAAAAAAGCTACAGATGAAGGGTCTGTGGAATATGTACCTAAGGAAGCTGCCGTTAATGGGAGCGATTTAAGGCTGTACAGAAATCCGGAGCCTGCGGAGATGAATCTGCATATCTTGCAGGATAATCTTGGTAACTGCTTAAGTATGATTGACGATGAGGTAATGAAGGGGTATATTACCAAGTTGGATCGGCTGCCTATCATCAAGACGGATGACAGATTCGAAGAAAACCTTCACGATATCCATTTTTTCAAGATTTCTGAACTGGTATATCAGGAAGATGAATTTTCGGTTGACAAGCTGGCGATGGTCTTTCATGCCTTATCGGTCAAACCTTGTACGCTGGTTTTGATGCTTATGAGCGATGGGGGACAGATAGATTTTTATCTGGGGGCGAGGCCGAAGGGAAATAATTCGGCGGGGACATTATTCCAGATGCTGAAGCAGAGCTTGGCGGGCTTTTTCCCTGGAAGCAGGATATCTGAGTATTATGATGAAGATATGAAAAAGGATATGCGGTCGCTGCATGTGGGGTGCATATCAAGTGTGACATGTGTCGCGGATTATAAGCAGAACGCGGGTTTTTCAAAAAATGACAATTTCATTCAGGGACTGGAAAAATTTGTATATGCAATGCAAGGGAAATGTTATACAGCAGTCTTTATTGCGGAAAATGTAGAGCACGACAGCTTGATCATGAGAAAACATGAGTATGAGCAAATTTACACACAGATATCGCCGTTTGCAAATATGCAGATGAATTTTACCGTTTCTGATGGAGGAAGTTCTTCCAGTGGAAGCAGCGAGGGAAAAACGACATCATTTGGACATACTGACACAAAAGGGAGCTCCAAAACGGAAACAGATACAAATGCCCACACTACGGGCAATAGTGTGACAGTCGGAACAGCGGATACAGACTCGGATACAGATACAAATACATATACGAAAAATGAGTCTGTTTCTGACGGGACGACTCATACAGTAAGTGTTTCTGACGGAACAAGCAGGACTGTGACGAATGGCGTGAATGTAGGGACATATTTCGGAGGTTCTATAAATGGCGGAATAAAACTCGGGCCGTTTAGTGTCGGAGCCTCGAAAAATGCTGGAATGACAGCAGGTTACAGCCGTTCTGTGGCAAAGGGCACGAATCATACAGATTCGATTTCTGATTCCATAGCAAAAACGCTGACGCATGGATTCAGTGATTCGCATGGCTATAGCCATGGCCACAGTCATAGCCAAAACAGGAATTTTGGCATGACAGAGGGTGATAGTACATCTAAAAGTATAGGAATTGGTGTAACAGAAAGCGCTGCAGATACAACCGGAGAAGCGTTTAATCTTGTGAATACAAAAACACTGACGGATACTTTTGGAACGTCTAAAGGGATTACGCTAAATGTACAGAATATGACCCTGAAACTTGCGCTTCAGAGAATAGAAAGACATCTTGAGCGGATTGAGGAATGTGAAAGTTTTGGGATGTGGAATTTCGCGGCTTATTTTTTGGGAGAGACGGCAGCTGAAGCGGTAACCGCGGCAAATACTTATAAATCTGTTATTGCGGGAAATCGCAGTGGGATTGAGAGAAGTGCGATTAATTCATGGTCTGATGAAGATGAGGTAGAAGACCTGCTTACGTATATTCGAAATTTCGTTCATCCGAATTTTGTATACAGGGGATTCAGCTATGATGAAGAGCGATATATTGCAGTAAACCCTTCAGTCATGGTCAGCACCAATGAGCTCGCCATCCATATGGGGCTGCCGCGGCACTCCGTCAGGGGACTTCCGGTGGTGAAGCATGCGCCGTTTGCCCAGGAGGTCATCACGAGAAAAGTAGGCGGGGAAAGGACGGTCGGCATAGGCAGTGTTTATCATCTGGGCCAGACCACTGACACAAAGGTGAAACTGGACCTGGACAGCTTGTCCATGCACACCTTTGTGACCGGCTCCACAGGTTCAGGGAAATCGAACGCGGTATATCATCTTCTTTCAGAGGTGAGAAGAAAAGGAGTCCCCTTTTTGGTGGTAGAACCTGCCAAGGGCGAATACAAGAATGTATTCACGGACATTAAATGTTACGGAACCAACCCGAAACTGGGGGAACTGCTTAAGATAAATCCCTTTTCATTCCCGGAGGGCATCCATGTCCTGGAACATATTGACAGGATTGTGGAGATATTTAATGTCTGCTGGCCGATGTATGCGGCGATGCCCGCAGTGCTGAAGGAGTCCATCGAGCAGGCATATATCTCCGCAGGCTGGGAATTGGATTTGTCTGAAAATACCAAGGTAGAGGGCCTGTTTCCGACTTTTGACGATGTATTGAGAGAGCTGAGCGCTACCATCAATGGTTCCGCTTATTCTTCGGATACCAAAGGCGATTATATCGGTTCGCTGTCGACAAGAATAAAGTCGCTTACCAATGGGATCAACGGAAGGATATTTGTGAGTGACGAGATGGATTTGGCCGATTTGTTTGACAGGAGCGCGATCATTGACATCAGCAGGGTTGGAGCGATGGAGACTAAAGCGCTGATTATGGGGCTTGTGGTCCTGAAGCTTCAGGAATACCGCATGGCAAATTCAACTGGGATGAATGCGCCGCTGAAACACATTACTGTATTGGAAGAAGCGCATAACCTGCTGAAAAAGACATCCACGGAACAGACTGCGGAGAGTTCCAACATGGTAGGAAAATCGGTTGAAATGCTTACAAATGCGATTGCAGAAATCAGGACATTTGGCGAGGGATTTGTCATTGTGGACCAGGCTCCGAACCTCCTGGATACAGCGACGATCAGAAATACGAACACCAAAATAATATTACGCCTCCCGGAAAGCACCGACAGAGAGGTTACGGGCGGGGCAATCGGATTGAATGAGCAGCAGTTCGGTGAGCTGTCGAAGCTGCCCACCGGTGTGGCCGCGATTTACCAAAATGATTGGCAGGAGGCGGTACTGTGCTCGCTGCCCGGGTATGAACCATATGATTTCAGGTTTGGCGGCAGTAGGGAATCGAAACCGATTGAGGTCAGGAAAAGGAAAAGCTGCGAGCTGCTGCATCTGCTTCTAAAGAGGAATCTGGATGCCGGTCAGGTGCAGCAGGTGAAGCGCATGATTATCAAATCTGATGCCTCGGCAAAAGTGCGCCGGGATTTAATTTTGAATTTGGAGAAGAAAAACCGGATATATGAATGGGCTGTGGCCGATTTCATCCATAAAAATTTCGTGTTCAACGATATCTTCAGAGGGACTTCAAAGTGCGCAGACCTTGAAGAACTGGCGGGTATCATGCGGCAGAATATGGAAGGGGAATTTGCCGACTTTAATGAGGAAGAGCAGTATGCGATTATGTACTATATATGCCGGATTGAGCATGAAAAACACCCGGATAACGCCGCAATAGAGCTTTTGCGGACAAAGTACCTCAGAGAGAAGGTGATGTAATGGGGATGGAACGCTTTGGCGATGGAGAACGAAATCAGTCCACCGAACAGACGGATGAGCGGATTGCCAATCCTGAATCGGAGAGGCCTTCATTTTCGGAACTGCCGGCTCTTGATAAATCCACAATGGATGCCGAAGATATAAGTGGATGGAAAGATGATGATGCAGAAAGAGAACTGGCGGAGCTTCCCCATTTGCAGGAAGAGGGACCGAAGCAGGAAACGGAGCCGAAATTTGATGCGCGGCAGGAGCCGGATTTTACGGATGCTGACATTCCGGAACCAGGGCTCCATGCTGAAACAGACAACAGTGAAAAAGAGGATGTGGAGAATCCGTATTACAGCACATATGAGGAACGTATGAAGCAGACCCCCAGAGAGGACAGTGACCGTGGAGAATGGACGGAAGAGCGAGGGGAATCTGACTTTATACCGAATGACGGGGAAGTGAAGGATATCCTCGAACAGCATGATAAGGAAAGTATATCCTATAAAGATGCAATTCCTGATTTTTCAGAGGTGGCCGCATCTACAGTCGAGATTGACGACATGACAGACAACCGGGCCGACAACTTCAGGCAGTGCGATGAAAATTGTGCAGAGCAATGGAACAAGGAAGGCCGCGACGGACGCACTGACTGGTCGCCCAGGGACGTTAAGGAGTGGAGGCAGGAAAACGGATATTCCTGGCATGAGAGGAATGATATGAAGACCTGCGATTTGGTTCCTACGAAAGTCAATGATTATTTTGGCCACTTGGGCGGCGTATCCGAGTGCAGGAAGCGCGATGCAGAGAATGGAGGAAACGATTTCGATGAGTAAGGAGAAGATGGAGATCTGGGGAAGGGAGCTCGAGATGGAAGTCAGGTACGATTGCTATAGCGGAGAAGAAGTGCTGGACTCCCAGAAGGAAGCCCTGGCGGAATTCCTGAGAGCGGAGGATGGCATTGAGGCTTCCCTGGAAGAAGTGAAGAAGTATTGCCTGGAACAGAACGGTGGAGAAATCGGTGACAGCGCCATAACGAATATATTTAAGTTTGTTGCGCCTAAATATCTTTATGTGGCAAGAGATGCGGACAAGCATATCGTCGCGGTAATGTGCAACTATAAGTTCGACCAGGAAAACGGTATAGCGGTTGTTTTTGAGGATGGAAAATTTAATAGAATCGGCAGACAGGATATTGTTTTGTAAGTTTAGATTTGGTAAGATTTATGTCAAAGGGTGTGACGGGGAAACGAATGGATTGGAGGAGGGGAAAACATGCTTTTGAACGCATTGCAGGAAAAGAACAGGGAATTATTTTAGAAGTATGTGTCCAGGCGGCCATGGCAAATAAGGTCTTGGAAAAAGAAGAACAAGAGATGATTTTTGCCTATTGCCGGGAAATGAATATCCCGGAGCATATTCCGGATATGGAAGACAGCTTGGAAGGGGTTGCGGCGAAGATAGTCTAGCAAACGGATGACGCGGAAAAAAGGATTATTGCTTTATAAATCTTAGGTCTGGTAAAAGCCGATGGAAGATTTGACGGAAAGGAAAAAGCCTTTTTCGATAAGCTCATTGAAGGACTGCAGATTGAGCAGGACATTGTAAGCAGACTGGAAAGCCTGTTGGAACGATATAGTGCGGTATGTAAAGAAATATATGCATCTGTCTATGAATAAGTCCTGCGAAGCAGTGGAAGGAGCAGAGTTAAAACAGTACCAGCTCTGTAGCGTGGAGACGGGATTGGGACAGGAGAAGAGGGAAGGATGAAAGCGTCTGAGGGGAAATACCCATTGATAGAAAACACGGACGAGAACAGATCCCTGCTGAAAGGTAAAGACAGATGTGACAGATTCGACTACCTGGCTGCAGTTGCATGTGGGGCAATCGGAGGACTGATAGACATTTTTCTTGTAGGTACGCCGGGGAGCAGCATGATTGGGAGCTGGACGGATAGCCAGGTCGACAATGCCGTGAAAAGCTTTGCGAAAATGACAGGGTGGAGTCCGCGGGAAGCGCAGAGGGATAATGTCAACAGCGCGATAGGGTTTTTAGAGAAAAAGTTCAGGGTGAACTATGACCAACGATATACGGCTGATGTAGACGGACTGTTCCGAATGTCCACGAAGAACCACCACATGATGTCGCTGTCCCACTCTCTGGACATTGTGGGGATGTTCTTTTCCTTGCTGAACCAATTTACATCCTTCTTTTTGTTACGAAGTTCAATACACCAATCTGTTCTGTGGTACTGAACGATGCGATAAAAAGGATAGTGGCGGAGATGAACCTGCAGAGGGATAGGACTGACCAATTCCCTGCATTCTCAGCTCACTGTTTTAGGCACTGTTTCGCTTCACGCTGCCTAGAAGCAGGAATCCAGCCTAAGACAATCCAGAAGTATTTAGGACATGCATCTCTCCAGATGACGATGGACTTGTATGTACATGTTACGGAACAGTTCAAGCAGAGGGAATTGGAGAAGCTGGGCGATATCTCATTTGAGCGGTGCACGACAAGCGACAGCTGGAAACCGGATGGGTGACCAGTAGGAGGGAAGTCCGATAAGTGTTCACTCAAATAACTGAAATAGCTTGATAAAATGAGGAACTTAATATAATATTAGTGGTAAGGAGCAGAGATTCAGGAATGGGCAGGGGAATGGTGAAAGAGGTGGTCGATGTAGTGAATAGCTATATTGACCGAAGGAAAGAACTGCAATTTCATATCCGAATGCTGCTAAATACTCCAGTGGTCGGAATTTCTTGAGATTATTATGAATCGAAAGGAGGCATCGATGTGACCAGAGCTGATAATGTATTGAATATGCAGATAACCATTGCCAACTGCATGAAGCAGGAATGGGGTGTTGATTACGGTATTGTCAGCGACCTTTTGGATGAATACGACCTGCTATCTTATATTGATATCTGTTATGAGGAATACAATACCATGGGGATAAAGGGGATATTGCAGGATTTGAAATCGTATATGGATGCAGCAAAGGGGGCTGTCTGAAAATGAGGGATTTGTATCATGGCACAGTATACGATATAGATGAAATCGATGTGACGAAGGGGAAAGGATATAAGGATTTCGGAAAGGGCTTTTATGCCACATCGATAAGAAGACATGCGGATAATATTGCCAGGAGGAATAAGCGCATTCTGGAAGAAAAGGAAGCGAGGATGCAGAAAAAGGGTTCTAAATACCGGGCGAAAGTCTACCGGGCATACCGGTATAATTTGGAATTTGATGACAGCTGTATCGACAATCCAGAGGGTTTAAATGTAAAGGTGTTCATAAAAGCGGACAGGGAATGGGTACGTTTCATATTGATGAATAGAGGTTCTGATAATAGTGCCCATGATTTTGATATTGTGATTGGCCCGACAGCAGATGAAAATACTGTGACGGTAATCAACTCTTACAAGGATGAATTAGAGGAGACGGATTATGCAGATGAAGTGCTGGATGCTTTGATAAAGGAACTGGAACCTGAAAATCTGCCGAAGCAGTACTTTTTTGGAACGAGACAGGCACTCAGTAAGCTCCATTTTAAGAATGTCAGGAGGGAAATCGTAGGATGAAGCCATCAAGCGTCAATATCAATAAGTCAATACAGGCCATATCCTTTTATCTGGTGCGCCGTTTGAGCAAAGAGGAAAACTGTTCCAGTGAGGAAGCATTGAAGGAACTGCTGAAGACCATGACTTATGAACTGCTGCAGGATAAGGAGTCCTGTTTATATGCGGAATCGCCTGAATATGTATGGAGCATGCTTAAGGACGAGAAAGAGGGCGACATGGAATCATGGCTGGCAATATGAGGAGGCATGATTTCGGCGCTGGGCGAATGGGGTAAAAAAGGGGTGCACCCAATTTCTCAGAGGGGTAAAGCAAAAGGAAGAAAAGCTATTTTCCAGGCATCCCAGCGCTCCTACAGCAACAACCTCTACAGCAACTGGCTCAATTACTACGTGTATCAGATGACGCCCCACGAGTTGAAGAAAGGCGGGAGGATACAGTAAATATACGGTTTCCCCTGGGAGTAAAATCCTGGGGGATTTTTCTTGCGTTCTACACGGATTTGAGACAAGAAAGCGGCACATTTCGGGCGGGCTGCCTGTATAAAAGGCTTGTAGGTATGGGAATTGTAGGCTATAATTATGATGAGGACGCTGAATAAGGTAAGCGTGTCACGATGTTCAGTCATGTAGAGGGGGATGGTATGGTTCAGGAAGAAATAGCATATCAGAATAAGGATATCACCAGCAAGGTGCTTGCCGAGTGCTTCAAAGGGAAGACGTTCAAGGTATATGGTCTTGATCTGCCGGAAATCAGACGGGTCCTGCCGACCAACTTACCGACGGTCAAAGCAAACGAGCTCCGCCTGGACAATCTTTTTGAGCTGGCAGACGGTACTGTCGCCATAGTGGACTATGAAAGCGAATACAAAAAGGAAGATAAGATAAAATACCTGAATTATCTGACAGGGATAGCCAACCGCTACGCAAAGGAAAACCAGGATTGCCCGGTGCTGCGGATGATTGTGATATATACAGGGGACATTAAGAGAGGGCAGACGTCCGACCGATATGACATCGGAGCGGTCAGGGTGAAGCTGGAACAGGCATTCCTCTCAGAACTTGATTCCCATGAGATTTTCCGGCACTTGAAGGAAAAGGTGGAAAGGAATGAACTGTTGGATGATGAGGAGATAATGGAGCTTATCATACAACCCTTGTCTTACCGGAAACGGGAAGAGAAAGAAGCGCAGATTCGAGAGACGGTAAAGCTGGCGGCACAGATTCAGGACAGAGGGCAGCAGCTTTTCGCGTTATCCGGGATACTGGTCTTTGCGGATAAGGTAATCGACATGGAGACGGCGAATAAAATAAGGAGGGCGATTGAGATGACGCAGGTGGCGAGGATATTTGAGGAAGAGAAGCAGCAGGCGCTGACGCAGGCACTGTCGCAGGCAGCCAGGGTATTTGAGGAAGAGAAGCAGCAGGCAGAAAAAAAGCATAAAGAAGAAAAAGAGCGGAATGCAAGGCAGATTGTAATCAGAATGATTAAGAAGAACTATCCAACGGAAGAAATCGTTTCCCTAGTGTCAAGCTTTTCCCAGGATGACATAGAGGCGCTTCGGAAAGAGGTTGAGAGGGCAGAGTTATAAGGAAGAAAACCATGAATGTACTTTATTCCCGCGAGCAATGAGTCAAGCGGCCGTGCTTGCACGGCCAGTTGGCGAATGCCGCGAGGGTCAAATACCAAAGTGTCCGAAGGACACTTTCTGCTCTGCAGCGTTGCAAGATTGATGCCCCGTTGCTTGCAGCGGAGTATTTGATTCAGTCGGGCAGGGGAGGAGGGAGAGCGCAGTCTCCCCCGAATCCGGCCCGGACATTCTGCCTGCCGGCAAAAGGGTCCATGTCTATTCCTTCACAGCCCTGGTGGCATACTCCTCCAGCAGCTCCACATACCTGTAATAGCGGTCTAAGGGGCAGTCCGGCGGCGTCTGATGGTCCACGCTGGGGATGAACCCGCCGGTCTTCATCACGGGCAGCAGCCTCTCGAACTCCCCGCGCATGGCTTCCGTGCTCTGGCGCATGGTCATCTTGTCGAATGCGCCGATGAAGAGGAAATCCGGATAGGCCTCCCGCAGCGCCGCCACGTCCACGCCCGCCTGGCGCTCCAGGGGCAGGACGCCCTCTATCCCTGCCTTTCGCAGCCAGGGAATCATCTTCGTCACATCGCCGTCCGAATCGATGATGACCTTGGTGCCCCGCTCCCGTATGGCGGGGATGACTTTGCGGTAATAGGGGGCAAGGAATTCGTTGAAGCAGTCCTCTGATATCATAGGGCCGTTGTTGTAGCTCATGTCCTCTGCAAAGGTCATGAAATCCGGCGTGACGATCTCATAAATCCTGTCCAGCTGCCGCAACTGATAAGCGGCCAGGTCGTCCAGCATGCGGTGGTACAGCTCCGGATAGTCATAGAAGGAGTACAGATGGTTCTCGATGCCGAACAGGGTGCGGGGGAACCAGAACCCACCGTCCAGGGAGAACCAGATGGGAAAATCCCCCGCCTCATGGCCGCCCTTCAGATTCTTCATGGCCTGGAGCTGACTGTCTATGCCGTCCTCCGGATAGAGGCAGGGCAGGAGATTCTCGTAATCCTGCTCATCCTCCATGATCGGGCCCCCGTTGAAGGCCGGTTGGGGGCAGTCCGCCGTCCTGTGAGGGAGCCAGAACTGCACATGCCGGTCCAGTCCCAGGGCAGGTGCCAGCCCATCCCAGGGAATCTCGGCCGAAAGCCCCTGGCTGTGCCAGGCGTCCAATGTCCTGTCCCACCAGGAGGCCCATTCTATCATGGGGAGCCGGTCGTCCGGCCTTTCGAAATGAAGCGTCGCCAGGACGCGTTCTCGATTTTTCATATTTTTGTATTCTCCTTTCCGATTTCCTGCCTCTGGCGTCCGATAGGAGGCAATATCTGCCGGCAGAGGCCCGCCATGTTGATAAAGATATTTTACCATATATCATAGGCCGGGTAAATGTGGCCCGGTTGTCTTTCGGGTACATGCAGAAGGCAACAGAACCATACAGTGGTATATGAGGCTTTTGTGGAGGGACAGGCCGATTTCGGGGATTTCTTTGGGCAGATTCCACATTTCCGGCATATGGTTCTGTGCTTTCTTTGGGAAAACCGAAAATATCCCTTTTTTTGTTCCGGAAAGTATGGTACAATTCCTTTATTAAATAGAACGAAAGGAGAGGGTTGGCAATGGACTCATACAAATATTATCTTGCGATTGACATCGGCGCGTCCAGCGGCCGCCATATCCTGGCCCATCTGGAGGAAAACCGTATGGTGCTGGAGGAGGTGCACCGCTTCCCCAATGGGATGGTGGAGAAGGACGGCGAGCATGTCTGGGACGTGGACGAGCTGTTCCGGCAGATTAAGCTGGGCCTGAAGAAATGCGCGCAGCTCGGCAAGATTCCGGTCAGCGTGGGCGTGGACACCTGGGGGGTGGACTTCGTGCTGCTGGACGGGGACGGCGCGCGCATCGGGAACGCGGTGGCTTACCGGGACGGGCGCACCAGAGGGATGGACGAGGAGGTATACAAAATCATCCCCGAGGACGAGCTGTATGCCCGCACCGGCATCCAGAAAGCCATTTTCAACACGATTTATCAGCTCATGGCCCTGAAGGTGAAGAAGCCGGAGCACTTGGAAAAAGCCCACACCATGCTGCTGATGCCGGATTACTTCCATTACATGCTCTCCGGCGTGGCGGCCACGGAGTACACGGAGGCCACCACAGGGCAGCTTGTGAGCCCCGAGACCAAGGACTGGGACATGGAGCTGATCGAGAGGCTGGGATACCCGAAGCGGATCTTCCAGCGGATGGTGACGCCCGGCACTGTGCTGGGAGAGCTGACCGCGGAAGTACAGGCCGAGGTAGGATTCAACTGCAAGGTGGTGGAGCCTGCCACCCATGACACAGGCTCCGCGGTGATAGCGGTTCCCACGGACAGCGACGACGCGCTGTACATCAGCTCCGGCACATGGTCCCTCATGGGGACGGAGCTCATGGAGGCCAACTGCTCTCCCGAGAGCAAGGCCAACAACCTGACCAATGAGGGCGGCTACGGCTATCGTTTCCGCTACCTGAAGAACATCATGGGGCTGTGGATGATTCAGTCTGTAAAGAAGGAGATCGGCGGGGATCTGGGCTTCGGCGAGATCTGTGAGATGGCATCCAAATGCAGCATCCCCTCCATCGTGGACTGCAATGACGACCGTTTCCTGGCTCCGGCCAACATGACAGAGGAAGTGCAGGCAGCCTGCAGGGAATCCGGGCAGCAGGTGCCGGAAGGCCTGGCCCAGGTGGCATCCGTCATCTACAACAGCCTGGCCCGGTGCTATGCGGAGACGATCAGGCAGATAGAGGGCATTACCGGCAGGAAGTACGATAAGATACATATCGTGGGCGGCGGCTCCAATGCGGAGTATCTGAACAGGCTGACAGCGGCGGCTACGGGCATCCCGGTGTATGCGGGCCCCACGGAGGCTACCGCAATCGGCAATATCGCGGCCCAGATGATGGCCACAGGGGAACTGGCGGATCTGAAGGCAGCCAGGGCCTGTGTGTTCCGGTCCTTCTCCATCACCACGTATCAGCCTTAACGGCCTTGTTTTGCCACCGCAGGAAAGGCCGTATCGGAGAGGCAGGCGGTCTGCGGCGATTGCGGGGCCTGCCAAGGCCGTGGGGAGGCATGGGATGGGAAAGGCAGGGGCGTTTGGCGTTCCGGCCGGCGGAGGTGCAAAGAGGGGCCCCGGAAAGCGGGCAGGGCCAGGCAGCCTGCCTGAGGAGACGCATTTCAGACAGAGGATATACAGGATATAAATGAAGAAGAGCATTCATGAAGAAAAGCATTCATGAAGAAAAGCATTCATGAGGAAAGGAAGACAGAGGATATGACAGCAAAGGAAAGATTTGAGTCCGCAAAAGAGATTTACGCCTCCTACGGCGTGGACGTGGAGGCAGCCATCGAGAAGTGCATGGAGGCCCCCGTGGCGCTCCACTGTTGGCAGGGAGACGATGTCACCGGCTTCGACCATGACGGCCCTCTGACCGGAGGCATCCAGACCACTGGAGACTACCCCGGAAAGGCCAAGACCCCGGAGGAGTTGATGCAGGACATGGACAAGGCATTGAGTCTGATGCCCGGTAAGAAGAAGCTGAACCTCCACGCCTGCTATGCCATCTTCGAGCCCGGCGAGTTCGTTGACCGGGACAGGATTGAGCCAAAGCATTTCGCCAAGTGGGTGGCGTTCGCCAAGGAGAGGAATATGGGCATCGACTTCAACCCCACGTTCTTCTCCCATGACAAGGTGAAGGACGGCCTGACCCTCTCCAGCCCTGACGAGGGAACCAGGAAGTTCTGGATCGACCATGGCAAGGCATGTATCCGCATCTCCCAGTATTTCGCGGAGGAGACCGGCGTTCCCTGCGTCATGAACATCTGGACGGGGGACGGGTACAAGGATGTGCCCGCAGACCGCATGGGCCCCAGAATGAGATACAAGGAGTCCATCGAGGAGATTCTGGCCGAGCCCTTTGACAGGGACAAGGTGAAGCCCTGCGTAGAATCCAAGGTGTTCGGCATCGGGGTGGAGGCGTATACCGCTGGAAGCGCTGAGTTCACCCTGAGCTTCGCGGCCACCCACGAGGGCTGTCTGCCTCTGATGGACAATGGCCATTACCACCCTACCGAGGTGGTGTCGGACAAGATTCCCGCGCTGCTGTGCTTCTATCCGGAGATTGCCCTGCACATTACAAGGCCCATCCGCTGGGACAGCGACCATGTGGTGCTCTTTGACGATGAGACGAAAGAGATGGCCAAGGAGATTGTCAGATGCGACGGCCTGGACAGGGTGTACATGGCGCTGGACTACTTCGATGCCAGCATCAACCGCGTATCCGCCTGGGCCATGGGCTTCCGCAGCTGGCAGAAGGCATTGCTGACGGCTATGTGCACGCCCAATGAGGCGCTTAAGAAGCTCCAGGACGAGAACCGCATGACGGAGCTGATGGTGGAGCAGGAGGCGGTGAAGACCCTGCCCTTCGGCGATGTGTGGAACGAATACTGCCAGCGCTGCGGCGTGCCGTCGGACAGGGAGTTCTATGCTGAGGTGAAGAAGTATGAGGACGAGGTGCAGCTGAAGAGAAATGCATGACGCGGATCCTGTCGGATGAAGTCCTGCCGCCTGGGATGGCATTGCTGCCGCAGGCGGGAGGGCGGGGAACGCGAAGAGAGAAGATTTTCTGTGGCCGGGGTGCCAGTGCTTTTGCCCCCCGGCTGTTTTGGCGGACTGCGGTTTGCGCTGCCCGCGGGCTTGTGGGCCGGGTGCGGCAGGTTTCGATTCGGCTGCGGGCACGCGGGCAGCTTTTAGGAGACTGATCGGCGCGTGGGCCTTGACAGATAGGAGGATAGAGAGGATTTGAGCGAAAAGAAGGGATATGGCCTGAGACGGGTCTGGATGATGCTGTTCGGCATCCTGCTGATCGGCATGTGCGTGGCCTCCTACCGCATGAGCGGCTTCGGGGTGGACGCCTTTTCCTGTATGAACCTGGGGGTCAGCGGATTTTTGGGGATGAGCTTCGGGAACTGGCAGCTGATCGTGAACGCGGCGCTGCTCGTGGTGGTGTGGCTGACCATGCGGCGCTGCATCGGCCTGGGGACGATCGTGAATATGGTCTGCGTGGGATATGCGGCGGATTTCCTCTGCTGGCTGTGCCTGGACCGGCTGGGGATGCCCGTGACGCTGCCGGTGCGGATCCTGCTGCTGGCCCTGGGGACGCTGTTCGCCTCTCTGGGCTGCGCGTTCTATATGACGGCGGACATGGGGATTTCCCCCTATGACAGCGTGGCGCTGATTATCACCAAGTACACGAAAGAAAAGATTTCCTTCCGCCTGGCCAGGGTGCTGTCGGATGTGACGGTAATCGTGATAGGGGTGGTTTTCTGTCTCATGTCCCATGGCAGCATCTGGGCCATCGTGGGCCTGGGCACCATTGTCAACGCCTGCTGCAACGGGCCCCTGATCCAGTTTTTCCGGGAGCGGATTTCGAAGCTTGCGGAAAAAGAGGGAGAAATCGCTTGACAATTTCCGTATCCTCCTGTAGAATCTGTCTTCAACTGGAATTTGTACTGCAGGTTTAGTCAGGAGGACATTATGAATATTGAGCATTTGAAGGAAAACGGGATTGATATCGCAGTCGTTTCCGGTGACGAGACAGTGATTGTGGATGTACAGTCGGCTCTGGATTTGGCGATGACTGTGAAGTATGAGACAGGCGCGGAGAGGATCGTGATTGATAAGGCCGTGATATGCGGGGATTTCTTCATCCTCAGCACGGGCATGGCTGGCGAGATTCTCCAGAAATTCATGAATTATCATGTGAAGGTGGCGGTTTTCGGGGACTATTCCCATTATACCAGCAAGCCGCTGAAAGATTTTATATATGAATCGAACCATGGAAAAGACTTTTTCTTTGTGGCAACGAGGGAAGAGGCAGTGCAGAAATTGACAGGCACACAATAAAAGGCGCGTACAGATTCCGGTTCTGTGGGTTGATTTCGCAGGGAAAGGCATCTCTCCGGAGGTGCTTTTCTTCTGCGTATTTTTGGATGGGCCGGGGCCTGGCACAGGCAGAGCCGGGGCCTAGTACCTCGATGCCATGAATCCTTGAGCGATCAGCCCTGGCTGTCCACCCCGGTACTGCGTTATCGTCAGTGGACGATGCCGCCTCCTTCCTCCGCCTTGTTCTGGCGCGGACATCAAGCACTGATTACGCGGGAATTCATGCACCGGTGTACTGGAGTGAAGTGGGAACCGTGGCGGCTGCCGATGAGATTCTGTGCATCAGATAAAAAGGCTCCTGTGATATTCTGTGTGTCAGGGTAGACGAAATTTCGAAGGAAAGTTTCTGATACACCGAGATAGCCCGCCGGTTGAAAGCGGCCACAGTGAGGCGAAGGGCTGCCGGAGGGAACGTGAGCCCTGCGTAATCCATGCCCGCCGCCAGGAACGCCGCGCCCCGGCCCTGCCCGCACAGCCATGGCGCCATGCTCAGCCCGATGTCCAGAAAGCCCTCCGGGTAGGCATCCGCCTCCACTGTGGGAATCCGGGCGGCGGCCCCGAAGCAGAAAAAGCCTGCCAGCCTGCCGTCTCTGCCCGTACAGGCGCGATAATCCCCGCCTGTGAGCTCCGCAAGGGTGTCGCCGTCCGGCTGAAAGCTGTAGACGGCGTATGGGCCCTCGTATGTCCAGGTGGAGATTTCACGGGCGTATTCCATTGTCATTGGATGGATATGGTAAGTGTCATTCATGGTATTGTCGGTTTTTCCTGTGTTCTGTATAAATCTCGCCTATTCCCTGACTTTCGTTCCGAATTCATAAAATGCATCCCGTCCGGCAGGGATAACGACAACGCAGTATATTTTATGGCAGGCCGGAAATCCGGAGAACCAGGTCCCTGTAAATGCGGACGGAAATCTCGTCATCAAAGGTGTACTGATTCGTCCCCGATTCGTCTTCGAAATCATAGACCGTAACGGTTTTGGTCATGGGGTTTACGATCCAATATTCCCTCACACCTGCCGTGCGGTATTTATACTGCTTAACGATTTCACTTGCCGTGAAACCAGACTGCATAACGCTGGCTGATTCAATCGCATGATTACATTAGGCAGGATTCAGCGTTATGCAGTATAAAAAGCTTGATGCCGTAATCTCTGTGGGAATCCGAAGGGGACACAATCTCGATTATCCAGTCCGGGGCACCCTTGCAGCCGTATTCGTCAAGTTTATCTTTGTCGCAGATTACGGAAATATCCGGCTCCACATAATTTTTGTCATCCGCGTTCAGGAATACGGCAAAAGGGGCGGCAAAGACTTCACATGAGCCTTTTTCTGATTTGACATACTGATAGATAGCGGCATGCAGGGCACTGGATATTCTCTGGTGTATCGTCCTTGGGGGGACCATCATGTACATCTGCCCGTCTATCAGTTCTGCCCGCTGCCCCTCCGGCAGTGCATATATGTCATCGATGGTATAGGTCCTTTCCTGTGACAATGCCATTGGCCCACCTCCTGTTCTGGACTCGGGATATAGATTCCGCCCGATTGTGCAGAAAAGCCGCAAACCATTGATTTTACTGAAAAATCTACGATTTGCGACCTTTTACATGAAATGGAAGCAAAGGGGCTCGAACCCTTGGCCTCCCGCTAGTCAGGCGAGCGCTC
>CAMQOJ010000028.1 GCA_947003375.1 uncultured Lachnospiraceae bacterium | reverse complement strand
CCAGATTCTCATCCGTGAAGTTGGCGTCCCATATCAGGAGCTTCCCGTCCCGGGCGAACGCCTGCAGCGCGGCGGACATCCTACCGTCCGTCTCGCAGTCCAGGCCGTAGACAATGCTCCTCTCCCCCTCCTCCAGGCGGTACAGAAGGCTCCCCCCGGGATGGTTCCCCGCCAGGGTGCGCACCGCCAGCTCCGCTTTGTCCCCTTCTTTTCCCCTTTTGATGTGAAAAACGCTCTCCGGAAGGATTTCGTGGACTTCCACACGGGCGGAGAACGCGGTGGCGTCATAGGGCCAGTATGGCCTGCCCAGCAAAGCCCCCAGGCGCTCCTTCAGCCTTCCCTCCTCCGCTCTTCCGTACAGATGGATCTCTGCCGCCGCATCCAGAAAAAGGGGAAAGCCGTACAGCCCGCAGATATGGTCCATGTGCAGATGGCTCAGCAGGATATGCACCCGCCTTATCCCCTTTTTCCGCAGACGCCTTCCCAGCTCCAAAAGCCCGGTTCCCGCGTCGAAGATCACCGTCTCCCCGCAGCAGTCCACGGATATGCAGGAGGTATTGCCCCCATATTCCAGAAAGTCCCTGTATGCCGCCGGGGCCGCTCCCCGCACGCCCCATATCTCTACGCTCCATGTGTCTTCCATGCCAACGCTCCTGTCCGGCCAGTCTCTCGCCTCTACAGAATCTCCTCCAGACAGAGGACCTCAAAGCCCTCCTTCTTTCCCTTCAGCTTCACCGTATCCCCGAGGGAGGTGGTTCTGATCCGCTCCCCCGCCTCGTCCGCCACGGCGCGGGATATGTAGATCGTCCCGGCCGGCGCGTTGGCCTCCAGCCTTGCCGCCGTGTTCACCGTATCCCCGATGGCAGTGTAGTCCATACGCTTCGCCGAGCCGATATTGCCCACCACCGCCTCGCCCACATGGACGCCGATGCCGAAGGACACCGTCCTTCCGTACCGTTTCAGGAGCTCCTGGCTGAGCGCTCTGGAGCCCTCCGCCATGTCAGCCGCAGCTTTCAGGGCGTGCATCACATAATCCTCCTGGGGCAGCGGCGCTCCCCAGAACGCCATGGCCGCATCCCCCACGAACTTGTCCAGCGTACCGCCGTTCTTCAGGATGCAGTCCGAAATCAGCGAGAGGTAACAGTTGAGGATCTCCACCACCTGGGTGGGCTTCAGGCGCTCCGACATGGGCGTGAAGCCCCGCACGTCCACAAAGAGCACCGCGATCCTGGTCAGCTTTCCGCCCAGCTCCAGCCCGCCGGTGCCTTCCCTGAGGATCTCCCTCACGATCTCCGGCGCCACATAGCGCTCAAAGGTGTTGGTTATACGGCGCTTCTCCAGAGAGGCCTGCATATAATTGAAGGCGATGCAGCCCACATAGAGCACGGTCACGCCCAGCGGGATCCAGAGCAGATGCAGCACCAGGCCCCTGTCATACATCAACCGGCAAAAGCCTGCCGAGCCGATGCAGAGCAATAGCCACAGCCCCGTGGACAGCCGCACCTTCCTCTTCCAAAAGCCCGCCAGTGCCAGGAGCAGGAGGAAGAAAAGGGCCGTTAGCTGAATCCCGTCCGGCACCTCCCGCCTGTAGTCCTCCCACAGCAGCGCCTGTATGGCGTTTGCCTGGAACTCCATGCCGTACATGGGCGCGGCGTGGTCCGCCGCAGTCAGGTAGCTGTCCTGAAGCCCTGCCGCATAGGGTCCGATCAGCACGATCTTGCCCGCGAAATAATCCGCCGGAACCTTCCCTGAGAGCACATCCGACAGGGATATGGCTTCCATATCCCCCGGCACGCCGCAGAAGGGAAGATACCAGAACCCCCTGGCATCCGCCGGGGGAAGCGCGCCCTGTTCCATGCCGTGGTACTCCCGGTACATCTCTGCGGTCTTCAGCGCCAGCGAAGGAATCCTTCTGCCGTCCTCCAGGCCGATCTCCAGCAGATGATGGCGCAGGATGCCGTCCCTGTCCAGCATGGCATTGATATGTCCCTGCTCCGCGGCTTCCCCCAGGGCTTCATATGGCGCGTCGAATGCGGTCACGGAGAAGTTGTCCAGATAATACTCCCCTGTCTCCGCCTCCGCCAGGGAACTGCCGAACACAGCCGCGCAGGCCGCCACCACATTGCCATAGCGCCCGGCCTCCTCTGCCAGACGGGCGTCCCCCGCCCCGTCGGTCTCCCCGGAATAGAGCACGTCCATGGCGATGACCGCAGGCCTGCAGGCCTCCGATTCATTCAATGCCGCCAGCGCCGCAGCCATGACCTCCCGCCCCCACTGGCTGTAAGGGCCGATATCCTCCAGGGCTTTCTGGTCGATCCCCACCAGCACGATCTCGCCGTCCGATGCGCTCCTGCTCTGATAAAAGCGGTCCGATACCGCCAGGTCGGCATGATCCAGGACGCCGGAAGCCATCAAGGCCGTGACCAGGCCGGCGGCCAGCACCATGATCAAAAATTTCCTGTATTTTCCCATTCCCATAAGCCCCCTGCGTGATATCCTTTGTCGGTCAGGACTCGAAATGCTCAGTCATCACATATTCGTCCACATACGCGCCATCCGCATAGAGCCGAATGACCACATTTCCGTCTTCTCCCGTGGATACGCCCAGAAGGATTTCCTCCTCCATATCCGTGATGATTCTGTAGACATTCGTCCTCACGTTTACAATCGGGCCGCTGTACGCGCCTTCGGCGACGCCTATCTCCCCTTCGTCCCCTTCATCCGTATATATGCTCAGGGCCAGCGCCGCTCCGCCGGCAGACGGACTGTAGGAACCTGCCAGGGCGGATTCCTCTATGGGGTTCTCGTCCACGGGCATCTCCGGCGGCTCATTCTCCCCGGCTTCCTCCCCTTCCGGCGCTTCCGTGCCCTCCGCCGCGGGTTCTTCCGATTCCGGATTTACGGTTTCCAGCTCCCGGGCCTCCAATGTCCCGTCTTCCGGCCCCTCCTCCGGCGCTGCCTCCACCACAGCATCCTCAGGCAGCTCTTCCTCCTCCACATAGGCGGGGATGTCCTCTTCTTCCAGAGGCTCCACCGTAATCTCCCCCATCCCGTCCCGGACGGTGAGCTCCGCCTTCTCACCAGCCGTCACAAGGCCCAGCGGCTCCCTGGCCTCTCCCGACGCCAGAAGACATTCCACCGTCCCCTCCAGGATGCATACCCGCATACGGTCCTCTCCCACGACTTCGATGAAGCCGCAGGTCCCCCGGATGCCCACCACCATGGTGGAGGTGCGGATCTCCAGCGATTCCTCCTCTGTCAGGGGCTCCTTTATGTGGAAAAACAGGCCGCCGCGGTGGACGAGGATCTCCAGCCTCCCTTCCTTTTTCAGAATCTCCACTTCCGTCCCTTCATCCATCTTCGTCAGCTTCACGCTGTCCAGGTCGATCCATGCGTAGCTGTCCTCCCGGGTGTCCACCCGATATCCGGAGTACAGGCCCAACTGCTCCCTCACTTCCACGGCCCTGCCCCCGGCATCGGCGACTTCCACCTCTCCCCGGGCCTTCGCCAGGTGCATGGTGGCCGCCGTGGTCCCCTGTCCGCAGGCAGCTAGCAGCAACGCCGCCGCAATGGCAATGGCCCTACCGCAGCTTCTCTTCTTCATTCTCTCTTCCCCTTCGCCCTGTTTCCGTCTGTTTTGTCTTCATCCGGCACCCCAGCGGCTTAATCCCCGGGCAATCCACACCCGAGAATAGATTCTGACGCACTAATACACATAGGGCATCCGGCCCGTAATCTCCTCGTAGCACTCCAGTATGCCGTCCAAGGGGATGCACCAGAACCGCACGGGATCCACGGAATAGGCGAACGCCATGCCCACCAGGTTCCCGTATCCGTCCAGCACCGCGGAGCCGGAATCCCCGTGCACCAGCTCGATGGTCACCTCCGTGTGTTCCCTCTGGTCGTACCAGTCGAAGTCCTGCTTTATCTTGATCAGGTTCCCTGTGGTCTTATGTATCAGGCCGCCCTCTTTGTCGATCCGCTCCAGCGCCAGCTCGATGTCCTGGTCATCCAGGCCCTCCCAGTAGGTCCTGTCGATGTGCACTGTCATCAGCCGCTCCAGCAGCTCCTCCGGCACGTCCTCCCTGTCCACCCTGGCTACGCCCACATCGTAGACCTCGCTGATTCCCACCTGCTTCCCGGGCAGCTTGGTCCCGTCGTAAAAGTAGACGTCCCAGTCCTCATACTTCTCCACCACATGGCTGTTGGTGCAGATATAGACGGCGTCCTCCGCAATCTCCACGATATAGCCGGAGCCGGAGCTGTACCCGCCCCTGCCCAGGCCGTGGTAGAGATGCACCAGCGCCGGGCGCATGTATTCCAGCGTCCCCTCCATGTCCTCGCGCTCAGAGACGCCTCCGTCATAGATATTGGGCGCTCCCAGTATGCAGTCGGAGCGGTAGTCAATCATGCGCTGCCCTATGAGCTCCTGGATATCGTCCGGGGAGGCCACCATCACCAGCGTCTCCTCCACAGTCTCTAGGCCGTAGCTGTCCTCGGCCACATAGCGGAGGGTATAGCTGCCCGCCTGGTCCAGCTCCACATCGGAATCGTCTATCCGTATGGTTTCTGTCAGATTTCCGTCCACATCGTCGCTGGCCGCCACCGCCTCCCGGTAGTCCGGCCGGCTTCCGGGGACGAGATAGAAATCGCGGATTCCCGTGAAGGAAGGCGGTGTGTCCACGATGACCCGCAGCTCCCCGGAGGCCTGGTTCCCGGCCCGGTCCCTGGCGCCGATCTCCAGCGTGTATTCCCCTGTTCTGTCGAAACGAATCTCCTCCAGGGCATCCCCCTCCTCCAGGAAGAAGCTTTCCGCCTCCCTGTCCGCGTCCCTCAGGCCCGCGATCACATCCTCTGTGGCATAGTCCCTTTCCGTGGCCAGATATACCTGGCCCTCCCTCCACAGGATTTCCGGCGGCACCGTGTCCTGAATGACGATCCGGTAGACGAACTGCTTCCTTCCGTGGTGCACCACCGCTTCATAGGTGCCCGTCTCCGTCTCGTCCACCTTCGACAGGTCCAGCTCACCCAGATGGACGGACCAGTCCGTGCCGGTGAGATAGTCCGCGATGTCCCGGCTCACCGCGTCCCCGTATTCGTATGTCTTCTCAGCAAATGCCGGCTCCACCCGATAGATCTGGAAATAAAAATACAGCCCTCCTGCTGCCAACAGAAACAGAACCGTCAGAAAGACAGCCTTTCCGCGGCCCCTGCCCTTCACGCCCTCGCTCCTCAACCTTCTCTTCCCCATCCTTCGTCCATTCTGCCCCGAACCCTCGGGGACCTCTTTCCTAGAATAAGAGTAACATTCAGGGACGTTTTTGTCAACGGCGTGAACGGTCCCGCTGTGAAGGCTGCGTGAACGGCATTTCCGGCGAAAGGGGCACAGAACCGGAAGCTCTGACATATCATATTGCAGGAAAAGAATATACGAGGAGGTTTTCACATGGAGCAAAACAGGAACCCCATGTCCAACGACTGCAATATGTCCGGCATAAAGCCCGCCATGCTGGAGCTGCGCTATCCGCCCGTACAGGTGGAGCGCCGGAATCCGCAGTATGCCGGCATCCTTGCCTTCGACTACTGCGGCCCGGTATCCGAGCTGTCGGCCATCACCCAATATATCAATAACGAGAACCGGCTGTGCCTGACCGCCTGCCCCCTTGCAAGGACGCTTCTGGGCATCGCCCTGGCGGAGATGATGCACCTCCAGAAGCTGGGCGAGCTGATCCAGCTCCTGGGCGGCGAGGTCAGCTTTTCCGCAAGGCAGCCGGACGGCAGGCAGCTGCTGTGGACGCCGGACTATCTGTCGCTGTCCAAGGACGCCAGGCGGATGCTCTGCGCGGACATAGAGGCCGAACGGGACGCCATCGCCCAGTACGAGGCGCATATGCGGAAGATAAAGGATGAATGCGTGAACGCAGTGCTGCGGAGGATCGTCCGGGACGAGGAATACCATATCGTGCTGCTCCAGGGGCTGATGGAGGAGCTGTAGGGTTTCCCCGATGAATGTCTTGTGCTTTGGCCGTCCCCATGCTACAATAGAACCCATCGAACAGAGGCAGGCCATAGCCTGCGGGCGCCAACGGGGAAGAAGGCGCAGCGCCGGCAGAAGACCGGTATACCGGTGCATGGCATCATGGCTTGGCTGAGGAGGGCTATTATGGGACACGGAATCTGCTATCTGGTGGGGGCTGGGAAGAATACGGGACTTGACTTCGCCCCGAAAGAAGACGACTTTGTAATCGCCGTTGACGGCGGGCTGCGCTACCTGGAGGAAGCCTCCATCCCGCCTGACCTGATCGTCGGGGATTTCGACACGCTGGGATATTGCCCGGAGGGCCCGAATGTCATCCGCCTCGACACCATGAAGGACGACACGGACACCCTTGCCGCCCTCCGGGAGGGCATCCGCAGGGGGTATTCCGTATTCCACTTCTACGCGGGCACCGGCGGCCGCATGGACCACACCATCGCCAATATCCAGCTGCTGGCCTTCCTGTCCGGGGAGGGCAGGCAGGGCTTCCTCCACGGCGGGGACGTGGTGCTGACGGCCATTACCGACGGGACGCTCCTCCTGCCGCCCAGGGAAGGGGGATACCTGTCCGTGTTCTCCTACTCCGACCGGACGGAGGGCGTATTTCTGCGGGGGCTGAAATACGAATTGAGGGACGCCTGTCTGAACAGCGGCTTTCCGCTGGGCACCAGCAATGAGTTCATCGGCAGGGAGAGCTCCATATCCGTCAGGGAGGGAACATTGCTGGTGGTGCTTCCTGGGGATGCGGCGGGGCTGGTGCGGCGCGCTTAGGCTGAAGCGGAGGGTTTTAGGGTTCCGGAATCAGGGTTCGGCATTCCATGCTCATCATCCTGCTTCTTTTTCCTAGCTATCTCAATTCTGAACTCTGCTCCGCAAAAAACTGAAGAAACGCCAAGTCCACTGCCGATATCCGTCTGACGATGGCTGTCCGGATTTCGTTTGCCCGTGAACTATACCACAACAAATCTTTGGTTTTACAAGGATATCTTCTATTCAGAACATTCATCTCTATCATCTGCTTATCCCCACCCAACAATCTATCAGACAAAATCAAAGTCCGGTCACCAGCCGCTCCGCCATGTTCCGGTTGGCCCGCAGCTCCGCTTCATCCGAAAGCTCCGTAAGCCTGACATCCTCCCCGTACCTGCGCTTCAGCGCCCGCTCCAGAAGCCAGTCGGAGACCTCCGGGTTCTTGGGCAGCAGAGGGCCGTGCAGGTAGGTGGCGATGACGTTCTTATAGACGACGCCCTCATAGCCGCCGTCCCCGGTATTCCCTCTGCCGTACAGCACCTTTCCAAGGGGCGTACAGTCGCCGATGATGGTTCGGCCCGCATGGTTTTCGAAGCCCACCACGGGTGTCCGGAACAGAGGGCTGTCCAGAACCACGTTCCCCACCAGCCGCTCGTCACAGCGCTCGGTGTGGATGTCAAGGATGCCAAGCCCTTTGATCATCGTCTCATCGGCCTTATAATATCTGCCCAGAAGCTGATAGGCGCCGCATACCGCAAGCACTACGCCTCCGTCTTCCACATAATCTTTGAACTCCGCTGCAATCTCTGCAAGATAATCCACGGCCAGGGCCTGCCCCTTGTCGGATCCGCCTCCCCAGACTACGATGTCCAGCTTTCCGAAATCGATCTCATCCCCCGCGCACAGGGGGCACACCTCCGCCTCCAGACCCCGCCAGGCCATGCGCTGCTTCAGGCACTGGACGTTGCCGCTGTCGCCGTAAAGGTTGAACAGATCCGGATATAGATGCCCTATCGTCACTTTCATTCGCCCATGTCCTCCTTTCCGGCGGCCTGCATTTCATCCAGCATCTTGATGGTGGGGTACAGGCCGGAGTAGTTTGTGATGATATAGAGGTTGCGGCTGCCGCGCCTGGTGAGCTCCTCCACGGACTCCCTGAGATCCCTGCCCAGGCGGCTTGCGATGTCCTCGTACTTTAAGCGCACCTCCATATCCGCCCCCCTGGTCCCTACCGTGACGATGGTGGCCACCGCCGCCTCATGCAGGTAGCTGAAGTCCACGTCCCACAGCCAGGACACGTCCTCTCCGTCCAGGACGGTGTCATTGATCTGGATGATGATGTCCTTAAGTCTAGGATCCCTCCGGATCAGGAAGATCTTCTGCTGGAAGCCCACGGGGTTCTTGGTCAGATAGAGCTGCACATGGGCCCCGTTTATCCGGTAGGCACATTCCCGATTGTTCCCGTAGTCAAAGGCCCTGATTGCCTGCTCGAAGCCCTCTCTTGGGCTGTCCACCGCGCACAGGGTGGTATAGACGCTTAAGGTATTGTATACATTATAGGGTGCCTGGGCACCGGATTCTATGCGCCTGCCGTCCAGGGTGAAGGAGTAGGCCCCGTCCCTGAACTCCACGTCTGTGACGGTCATGTCAGGCTTTGGCCGCTCCAGGCCACAGTCCGGGCAGTGGTAGACCCCCAGCTGGCCATAGTGGACGAAATCATACTCCAGCCTGCAGCCGCAGTTGGGGCAGAAGACACTCTCCCCGGTTCCCACAGGCATGTCATCGGCTATGGGCTCTCCGATGCCGAAGGTGATCTTATGGTTCCTGCAGCCGGAGGCCAGCGTAAAGGAGCAGATATCGTCGCAGTTGGTGATCAGCTTGGCTTCGGGCACGGTCTCCATGGCCTTCTGAATCTGGCCGCAGGTGATGTCCACCTCGCAGGTACGATCCAGCTGATCCCTGAAGATATTGGTGACCAGCACGCAATCGGGCTTCAGCTGTGGGAAGACCCGCAGGGAAGCCATCTCGTCCACCTCGATGCAGGCATAGTCCGCGTCCAGGCGGCCGCTCTTCCCGGCGGCCTGGACGAAGGCGGTGGTGGCGCCGTCCATAAGGTTGGCCCCCATCCTGTTCCAGACCACCTTTTTCCCGGATTGGGTCAGCACGTGGGCCATGAGGCTGGTGGTGGTGGTCTTGCCATTGGTTCCGGTGACGGCTATGATTTTCTCCCGTACCATGCCACTCATCACCGACAGTATCTGCGGGTCTATTTTCCTGGCCACCCGTCCGGGAAGGGAAGACCCGTTACCCTTTCCCAGCCCGCGGCTCATGGTGTAGGCAAGCTTACCGCACCATATGGCCACTCTGCTCCGCAATCTCATCCTTCGCACCCCTCTTTCCTCTCTGCGTCCCTCCTGCATGGAGACAAGCAGACGCGCTCTCCCCTCCTACGGCCCGCCCCGGTCCTCCCTCTCCTGCAAATATATGGCATCGGCTCTGCCAATCTGTTCATAAGCTTCTCCTCTCAGCAATCTTTCTCTATGCGAACCCTTCCCGGGCATGCTCCCTCTTAGCGTCCCGTGCCCTTCTCCAGCATCCTATCGTATTCCTCCCAAGGGATGTAGCGTCCGCCCATGCTCTCCAGATGTTCGGTATAGAATTGGCAGTCCATGAACAGGAAATGGCTGCGCTGGAGCAGTCTGGCAAAGGCAATCAGAGCGGCCTTGGAGCCGTTTTCCCGCTCCGAGAACATGCTCTCCCCAAAGAAGCATCTGCCAATGGACACGCCGTAGAGGCCTCCCGCCAGCTCCCCGTCCTCAGACACTTCCACGCTCACAGCATATCCGGCCTGGAAAAGCCTCAGATAGGCCTCCTCCATCTCATCTGAAATCCATGTCCCCTCTTTAAACTCCCTCAGAATGCGGCAGTGGTGCATAGTATCCGCGAAATCCCTGTTCAGCGTCAGACGGAGCTTGTGTTTCTTCCAATATTTCCGCATGGAATGGGAAATATGTATCTCCTCCGGGAATATGACGAAACGCTCCCTGGGGCACCACCACAGAATCTCCTCCCCCGGGTCGTACCAGGGAAATATCCCGTGAGTGTAGGCCAGCAGCAGGCGCTCCACGCTCAAGTCCCCGCCCACCGCCAGCAGGCCGTCCCGGCGGGCATACATGGGATTGGGAAAGGTAATCTCCCCCTTATTCAGCCGATAGACCGGCATATGTCATTCCCCCTTACATCAATTGCTTCTGCTGTCCCCATTTTTGCTGTCCCCATCGGAAAGACCGGGCAGCTCCAGCAGGAAGCTCCCCTCTCTGGCTGTCAGGCTACAGTCCCCGCCCTCCTTCAGCGCTCCGAACAGGATTTCATCCACCAGAAGAGGCTTGATTTCGCTCTGGATCACACGCTCTATCTCTCGGGCACCGAATTCGGCGCTGATGCCTTTTTTCTCTACCAGCCTCTCTGCCTGGGCGTCCACGGACAGGCACACGTTCTTCCGCAAAAGCATGTCCGCCAGCTCGCTTAGCTTCTTTCTCACGATTTGGCCGGCCATTCGCTGATCCATGCCCCGGAAGACCACGATGCGGTTCAGACGGTTGCGGAATTCGGGCTGGAAGATACGCTTCACTTCCTCCAGGATGATTTCACCGCCCACGTCCTGCCCCTGGAAGCCGATGCCGTGCTTTCCCATGCGGCTGGCCCCGGCGTTGGATGTCATGATGATGATGACATTGCGGAAATCCGCCTTTCTGCCCTGGTTGTCCGTCAGGGTGGCATAGTCCATGGCCTGAAGCAGGACACCGTAGATATCCGGGTGGGCCTTCTCGATTTCGTCCAGCAAAAGGACGGCATGGGGGGTCTTGCGGATTTCCTCGGTGAGCAGTCCGCCCTCCTCGTAACCCACGTACCCTGCGGGCGCGCCGATCAGCTTGGCCACGGCGTGCTTCTCCCCATACTCGCTCATGTCGAAACGGATCAGCCGGATGCCCAGCTCCTGGGCCAGGCTTTTGGCGATTTCTGTCTTCCCCACGCCGGTGGGCCCCACGAACAGGAGACTGGCCAGAGGCTTTCCCTCCTCCAGCAGTCCGGCCCTGGAGAACTTCACGGCGTTCACCACCTGGGAGATGGCCTCGTCCTGGCCGAAGACCCTGGCTTTCAGGCGCTGCTCCAGGGTGGCCAGGGCAGCGGTCTCGTCCCGCTCTACTGCCTGTTTGGGGATGTGGCAGGTTTTTGACAGTATTTCGTCTATAAGATTTCTGTCGACTGTCTGCAGGGATTCCGCTATGTCCGGCGAGCCGTTTTCCGGCGGATTCCTGTCCCCGCCATCTACATCCGGAACCCTCTTCTCCATGGGTGCCGGGTTCTGTCTGTCAGCCGGATACTTATCCTCCTTCCGGCTCTGCGCATCTAAGGACTCATGGCCTTCCTGCGCCGATTCCTGCCCGGCTCTCATAGGATGCAGCCTGCGGTAGGCGCCGGCCTCGTCAATCAGGTCGATTGCCTTGTCCGGCAGGTAGCGCTCACCCACATATTTCGCACTCATCTCCACCGCGTACTCCAGCACACCCTCCTCATAGTGCACGCCGTGGAAGGTCTCGTAGCCCTGCCGCAGCCCTTCCAGTATCCGAATGGCATCCGCGGTGTCCGGCTCCTTGATGTCGATGTTCTGAAAGCGCCTGACCAGGCTTTTATTCTTCTCAAAGTGCTTCTTGTACTCCTCGTAGGTGGTGGCTCCGATGAAACGGATGCGGCCCTGGGCCAGGTAGGGCTTGAGCATGTTGGAGATGTCGAAGCTCCCGCCGTTCACCGCTCCGGCGCCTACGATGTTGTGGATTTCATCGATGTAGACGATTGCTCGCTCCTCCTGGGCGATACTGTCCATGACGCGCTTGAAGCGCTTCTCGAAATCCCCCCGGTACTGGGTGCCTGCCAGCAGGCTTCCTAAATCCAGCGCAAAGATTTTCGCACCCTGCAGCGGCTCCGGCACGTTCCCCTCCTCCAAAAGCCGCGCCAGGCCATAGGTGATGGCAGTCTTGCCCACGCCGGGCTCACCGATGTGCAGGGGGTTGTTCTTGTCCCTGCGGCAGAGAATCTGCATGGTGCGCTCCAGCTCCTGTTCCCGGCCGATCAGGGGGTTCCTTCCCTCCATTTCTTCATTGAGGCAGGTGGCATACTGCCGCCAGAAGGCATCCTCCGCCAAGGTCTCGTCATCCTCCTCTTCCTCATCGTCCATGCTTTCCCAGTCGCCCTCGTCCCAGGCATCCCCGCCGTCGCTCTGCCGGGCTTGCTCCTTAGAATTCAGGCTGCTGTCCAATTCGATAGAATTTTCTTTTTCGGAAGCCCCGCTCCGGGCGGTGCTGCGCCTCCGCCTGCTCTTCCGTGCCTCTTCCTCATAGGCGATGGTCATTTCCTGCAGCAGGTCCAACCGCTCTACGCCCTGAAGCCGCATATAGTAGACCGCATAGCTCTCCCCCAGCCCATACATGGCGGAAATCAGATGGGACAGCTCCATCATGGGCTTATCGCCGTTCTGGGCGGCCTCCCACCCCTGGGCCAGCACATATCCCATGCCCTGGGACAGCTGCGGCTCATCCTCGGGCCCCGCAGTCTGCTCCATATATTCCTCCAGGTAGCCGCGCAGGTCCCTGTCCAGTCTTTTCCGGTTCCCGCCGCAGCTCTCAAAGGCCCTGGCGAATACCTGGTTCTCACAGGCCGCATACAGAGCCAGCTCCGGCGTCACATATTCAAAGCGGGCATTCTTCGCCAGAGAAAAAGCTCTGTTGATGACATCCGCCACTTCCTTCGATACATACATGTCTATGTCTCCTCCACCGTCATCCGGAAAGGATGGCCCTGTTCCCGTGCCCTGGCCAGCGCCGTCTGCACCTTTGTCACCGCGATGTCGTAAGGATAGCTCCCCACCGCGGCCCGGCCGCTTTCGTGCACCGTCAGCATCAATCGCTCCGCTTCCGGCACGCCTTTATGGAAGATATCGATTAGGATATCCACCACGAAATCCATAGGGGTGAAGTCGTCATTGTGCATGACTACCCTGTAATGCCTGGGCTCCCTTATATTGATTCTTGTCTTTTCTCTTGTCTCTCCCTGTACTGCCATGATACTCTTCCCGATTCCTTTTCCGCCTTGTCTTCATCGCAGGATGCTTATTTCAATATTCGTGCTCTCAGTCGCCAATGCTTGCCATGTCACCAGCCTGCCAGCGGCGGATGCCATGAATCGGTGCAGACATCATTGCTGGTGAGTATGTCCAATCCTGTCAGCCCCATACCTGCGAACCCTCTCGTCTTCCATTGTCCCATTGTAGTCCATTCCGAATCCAAAATCATACACATGTCCCTCCTCACCCTGATAGCACTCCATGTCGAAGGGCACATCCCCCCTTCTGGTGTTCCACCGTCTCCACAGGGTTATTTTCGCTCCATGTTCCACACTCTCTTTCTATAGAATATAATGACTGGCAGCACTGCCGCTTCTTCGCTTTTACCAGTATAAAGCTTTGCGGGGAAAATAGCAATTCTTTCTGAAAATCTCTTAAATAAACTTTCCCAAATATCTTTCCGTACGGCCCATGCGCCATTCCAGTGATGCCCTTAACGCCAAAGCATTTTGTACACAGTTCTGCGCATAAAAGAAAGGCGTATGCTCCTTCTGCATACGCCCCTTTTCCTGTCCTTAATATCGTCTGCCACTTCTTCCCCACCGCCAGCCGCCACACCGCATTCCGGCGGCCTACTAACGCTCTGCCCCCTGCACATCGACCACCACATACTCCGACCTGCACCCGGTCTTGAATTGAATCGTCCAGTCCGAAATCCCGGAGGTAACGATGAAGTCCGTCTCTTCCCGCCTCTCCAGTCCGTAGATTTTAGCATCCATCCCCAGCCATTCCCCCATGCGGTGGAAGGGGAAAAGCTGCCCGCCGTGGGTATGGCCGGACAGCACCAAATCCACCCCAGAAGCCGCCTGGGCATCGTACTCATAGGGCTGATGATCCAACACGATGCTGTACTTGTCCCTGTCAAGCCCGGCCGTCAGCGCCTCCATGGAAGCCCGGCCCGGTTGGGAGCGGTCCTGCCTTCCGATCAGATAGAACTGCCCGCCCAGCAGCACCGTCTCATCCTGGAGCACCGTGACACCGTTCTTCTCCAGCTCCGCCACCAGATCCGCCCCGCTGTATCCTCTGTAGGCCGGGCCGAAATACCCCTTGTCATGGTTTCCAAAGGCATAGTAGACGCCATATGTAGTCTCCATCGCCCCAAGCGCCTCACAGGCCGCCACCATATCCTCCTTCGTAGTGTCGTCGTCCACATAGTCCCCTGCCACCACCACGATGTCCGGATGCTCCTCCTGCATCCGCTCTGTCAGTTCCCCGAACCCCTCTCCGTCGAAGGTGCTTCCCACATGGGAATCCGCGAACAGCACGATCCGCAGGCTCCCCACCTGCTTCGTGGTCTCCAGCGCATACTCCGTGCGCCACACATGGTGGGCCAGGTACCAGCCACAGCCCAGGTAGCAGACCGTGATGCCCAGGGCGAAGAGACCGGCGTAATATCTGTCAAAGCGGCGCCCTCTCCTCTTTTGCACGATCAGGTTCATCAAATCGCAGAGCAGCCAGAACACCATCAGATGAATGACGCAGATTGCGGCGTTGAAAACGCCAAATGCCTTCCACAGAACCAGCACCATGAGCAGGACTGGAACAAGCCCCAGGGCGAAGCCCAGAAGCTTTCCCGGGACACGCTTCATCCACGGAATGCACCTTTTCCATTTTTCCACAGCCCGACCGACCAGCGTGAACCTGGCGAACCGGCTGGCCAGGTACAGGAAGCCGAAGGCCAGTCCCGCGAACAGCGCCCCGAAAATGAATGTCCACATCCCTTTATTCTCCCGCCGCCTGGCTCACTGCCCTCTGCTGCCGCCTGAAGGGCACCAGCCCCGTCCGGTGCAGCGCCAGCATCAGCGCGGGAATCAGCACCAGCTGCAGGATGATGCCAGGGATGGCATTCAGGAAGGCCCCGGCCATGAAAATCTGCCATGTGAACGCACCGCCCGTAATCCCCAGCACCACCATGCTCGCCGCGCCCCAGACAATCCGGCCGCCCACCATAGCAATCACCAGGGAGCGGTACAGGGATACGATGCACTGCCACCTGGAATGGTTGTATACAAAGCCCGCGATCGCCCCATAGGCCGCAAGTTCAAAGGCCATGGAGATTCCGTTGGGCATGGGCGGCATACCGAACAATATATGCCGCAATAGCGGTAGCACGAAGCCCACGATGCCCCCGTACTGCCATCCGCAGATCAGGCCGCAGACCAGCACCGGCAGGTGCATGGGCAACAGCATGTTGCCAATCTGGGGAATCTGCCCCGTGAAGAAGGGCAGCACGATGCCCACCGCCGTCAGCATAGCCGCCAACACCAGGTTCTGAATCCGTTTGCTGTTATCTGTTCTCTCTGAAGTATTTGTGATTTTTTCCATTCTTATCTCCTTCTGTTTGTTCCCTGCTTCCCTCACGTCGGCCCACCGGCTGTTCCGCTGTCCCAAGGCATGTGCCGTCCGGAACCGAGCTTCCCTCAAAAAGCCCCGCCGGTGTCCAGCACCATGTCGCTTGTGGCCTCCACGTCAATGCACCGGAAATAATTCTCCTCCATGGGAATCCAGCGCTGTTCGAAGGCGGCGAACCGGCTGCCCTCCCGCTGCTTTAGGCGGCGGCGCTGTACCTCCCCGGCGCAGGTGAGGAATATGGTCAGATTGTAGGCTATGTCCATGGAAGGATGCCGGGAGTAGCTCCCTTCCACCACTGTCAGCTCACGGCGGGGCAGTGGCACCGCCTCCCCAAAGCTGTCCCGCGGGCAGCAATAGGGACGGTAGACCGCCTCCGTCCCCGCCTGGATCGGGAGCAGCAGCTCATTGCGCAGCCTCTCGAAATCCATGTTGCCCCCCGGGACGGCTTCCCAGTCCCCAGCCCGCCTGGCGAAGGGCAGGTAGAAATCGTCCATGTGCAGCACGTTGCAGGGGAAGCTCTCCTCTATGAGCCGGGCCAGCCAGGTCTTGCCACTGCCGCACCGCCCGTCTATTGCAATGACCGCAGGCCCGCCCCTCTCCGCAACCCCCTTAATCCGCTCCAGCACAGGGGAAAATATCCACGCCCCATCATCCTTCATCCGTATTCCTCCGCTTTCTGCCCCAAATGACCAAACTCCGTCTCCATACCACTATACCGATTCCGGCCCGGTCTTGTCAAGCCCTCTTATATTCCAAAAACGCCCCAAAAAACTGCCGGGGATGGATTCGGCCCATCCAGGCGCATGCCTTTTAAAGCAATTCCTGAATAGCGATTGCCAGATTCGTCAATTTGATGTATAAAAAAGATATGATGAAAAATAGAGAAAAAAGAGGTATCCGTACATGAAAAAACACCGGCTGCGCAAGTTCCTGCTCGTCATTGCCCTCCTGGCGGCCTACGCCTGCGCCATCGTGCTCCCTTACGCCAGGCAGCCCGCCGTCACGGCCGCTACCATAGAGGGCTTCACCGCCTCCGATTTCTACGGGAATTCGGATACCGGCGAGCGCGCCCGGATTATTTCCGACAACGGCGAGGCCCTGGCGGAGCGCATCCGGCTGATTTCCCAGGCGGAGGAGGAAATCATCCTGAGCACCTTCGATTTCAACGCGGACGACAGCGGAAAGATGCTGCTGGCCGCGCTGCTTTCCGCCTCCCAAAGGGGCGTCCATGTGAGCCTCCTGGTGGACGGCCTGGCCTATGCCACCGGCATCCTGGGGAATCCCTGGTTCCAGGCCCTGACCCGGGAGGAGAACGTGGAACTGAAGGTCTATAATCCCCTGAACCCCCTGAAGCCCTGGAACCTCATGGGGCGCCTCCACGATAAGTATCTCATAGCAGACCGGACTGCCTACATCCTGGGCGGCCGCAACTGCTACGACTTCTTCCTGGGCGACCATGACGGCTACAAGAACTACGACTGGGACGTGCTGGTCTGCTGCGAGGATGCCGGAGCCTTCCCCTCCCTGAATCAGCTTCTGGAATACTTCCGGGCGGTCTGGGCCCTGGACGAATGCCATGCCGTGGGCAGCGGGAAGGAAGGGAAGCAGGAGGAGCTCCTGGCCCTCTACAGCCGGATGCAGGAAGAGCATGCGGACTGGTTCCGGCCTGTGGAATACGGAGAGCTCACCGTCCCGGCGCGCAGGATCCGGCTGGTGTCCAATCCAATCGGGCCCCAGGTCAAGGAACCCCTGGTCTTCTATACCATCACGGAGCTCATGGAACAGGCAGAAGAGTCCGTCTCCATCCATACCCCCTACATCCTCTGCGACGACTGGATGCTGGGGCAGCTTGCGGACATCTGTATCCGCGTGCCGGACGTCCCCCTGAAGACCAACTCCGTGGCCACCAACGACACCCCCGCCCGG
>CAMQOJ010000027.1 GCA_947003375.1 uncultured Lachnospiraceae bacterium | reverse complement strand
CACGAGTCTCTTCGTCGGCAGCGTCAGATGTGTATAAGAGACAGGCCATGGCCGCCCTCCGGCAGGAGTCTTTCCCTAAAGTATATTCACGAACAGCCGGATTTGCCATCGATTCCTGAAAATCTGATTCGCCAAAGAGGCCTGACATAAGTCGCCTGGAAATTCGGCATTGACAAATCCCATGAAACGCATATAATAAACTCATGATACACCAACTCGTAACTCAGTAAAATGCAAACGAAAGGGGAATATCATGTTTTACTGCCGGGAAGAAGAACTCCGCAGGATGAACAGCCGCTATCAAAAGGGCCGCTTTGAGTGCATTGTCATATATGGAAGGCGGCGCGTAGGAAAAACGGCGCTGATAAATGAATTCTGCAAAGGAAAACCTGTGGTCTATTTCTCCGCCTTAAACGCATCCTCTCAGGAAAATCTGGAGGCCCTCTCCAAAGCGATATATACCTGCCAGAATCCGGACAGCGTAAACGCCCCCACCTATCAGAACTATGCGGATGCGCTGGACGCGGTAACGGCCATGGCAGCAGGGGATAGATTGGTATTCGTCATTGATGAATACCCCTATCTGGCGAAGGCGGAAAAATCCATTTCTTCCAGACTCCAGCACATCATCGACCATCAGTGGCAGGATAGCCGGCTCTATCTGATTCTGTGCGGTTCCTCTATGAGCTTCATGGAATATCAGGTGCTGGGCTACGAAAGCCCTCTGTACGGACGGCGTACGGCACAGTTTAAGATACAGGCATTGACTTACCGGGAAATCACGGTATTCCATCCGGAGCTGGAGACTGCCGACCAAGCCCTTCTATATGGCGTGACCGGAGGAATCCCCCACTATATCAATAAGCTGGACGTAGAAAAAAATCTGGACGAGGCGCTTTTGGAAAATCTGTTCAACACCTCAGGCTATCTGTTTGAAGAACCGGAAAATCTGCTGAAGCAGGAACTGCGGGAACCGGCCATCTACAACTCCGTGATTTCGGCGATTGCCGATGGGGCCAGCCGTTCCAATGAAATTTCCACGAAAGTAGGCCTGGAATCCGGCGTGTGCGTGAAATATCTAAAAGTGCTGCTGGAACTGGGTATTCTGAAAAAGGAGACGCCGATTGCGGAGAAGACCGGCCGGAAAACGGTCTATGTCATTGACGATACCTTCTTCCGATTCTGGTATCGCTTCGTTCCCCGGAATATGTCCGCCATCAGCGCAGGGAGGATGCGGCTCGTCTATGAACAGGCGGTAAAACGGTTTTATCCGGATTATATGGGACTGGTTTTCGAGAAGATGTGCCGGGAATATCTGCTCCGCTATGCGGAAAAGCTCCCCATTCTGCTAAGCGGCGTCGGACAGTGGTGGGGAACAGATCCGAAAACGCGGAAAGAGGTGCAGATTGACATTGTGGGCACGCCGGTAGAAGGAAACGAATATCTCATCGGCTCCTGCAAATATCGAAACGAAAAGATTGGGACAGAGGAATTGGAGCTGCTTCGCAGATATGCGGCAGTGTTCCGAGGGGACGCAGGCTTCCACTATTATATTTTTTCCAAAAGCGGTTTTACATCGGCATTGACGGAAGCAGAAAAACGGGGCGAGGTCACGCTGCTGACGCTGGAGGACCTCTATAAATAAAGCGGCAACTGCAGTGTTTCGGACAGATGCAGTCAGGACATACCGCCCCGGGACAGACATGGAAGAGAGGTACGAAGGAAAATGGAGCGTTCAGAAGACGTGATACTGACCAATATGTGCATGGTCTACGACGGCAGGAAGGTGCTGGTGCAGGAGAAGATATTGAAAGGGGACATGGAAGAGGGGCATTCCAGAGGAATCACCTTTCCCGGCGGCCATGTGGAGAGGCATGAGCCGATTGTGGATTCCGTCATCCGCGAGATTTATGAGGAGACCAACCTGACCATAGAGAATCCCAGGCTCTGCGGCGTCAAGGACTGGGTGGAGGAGGACGGGAGGCGCTATGTCGTCTTCCTCTTCAAGACGGACCGATTCTCGGGGGAGCTGAAATCCTCCGACGAGGGGAAAGTCTTTTGGACAGAGCTGGAGGATTTGCCGAACCTGCCCGTCATATGGCATATGGACCGCATGCTGCGGATTTTCGATAAGGAGGAATTCGCGGAACTGTTCCTTGAAGTGGAGCACGACTGGAGGCCGGTACTAAAATAGCCCCAAATAGAACTATGCATCACGAGACAAAGCATTGAAATACAGGCAGGGCAGGAGGCATACAGACATGCATTCCCACAAGGAAGATGAAAACAGGATAATCACGATTCCCAATATTTTGTCCGCATTCCGGCTGGTTCTGATTCCGGTATTCCTATGGACATACTGCGTCCGGGACGAATATCTGGTGACAGCGGGGCTGCTATTGCTCTCCGGGCTGACGGACCTGGCGGACGGCTTTATCGCCAGACGTTTCCATATGGTGAGCAATCTGGGGAAGATGCTGGACCCGGTGGCGGACAAGCTGACCCAGGCGGCGATGCTCGTCTGCCTTGTGACGCGGTTTCCCATGATATGGTGCCCGCTGGCGCTGCTGGCCGTGAAGGAGGCCTCGGTGGGGCTCACCTCTCTCCTGGTCATCCGCAAGTCCGGCAGGGTCACAGGCGCGGCCTGGCACGGCAAGATTACGACAGCCATGCTGTACCTCACGATACTGATTCATCTGATATGGCCCCATATCCCGGCGGCAATCTCCAACGGTTTGATAATGGTGTGCTCCGGAGTGATGCTGGTTTCATGGGTGATGTATATACTGCGTAACGTGAAGACCCTGGCCGGCAAGGTCAGCGCTCCAAAAAATCATTGACATCTGCTTTGGGATTTTCTAAAATAAACTGTATAGAACCGGGGGGATTTATATGATTCCTTTAAAAATAGATACATTGCTTGCGGGGCGTGTCGTGGAGCAGAGCCGTGTGGAATATAAGGAAGGCTGGAATCCCAACGATATCATCCGCACGATTTGTGCATTTGCCAATGACTACAATAACATGAATGGTGGATATCTGGTAATCGGCGTACAGGCTGATAAAGGAATTCCATTGCTGCCGCCCAAAGGATTGGATGTATCGGAACTGGACTCGATCCAACAGGAAATCTTTCAATACTGTAATCAGATTGTGCCGCGTTACCTGCCGAAGATGGATGTGGTAGATTATCGGGACACAGGGACCTATCTGATATACCTGTGGTGTACGGCCGGTGACAGTGGGCCTTATCAGGCTCCGGTGGATGTCTATTCCGAAAGAGGGAGCAAGCCGGACAGGAGGATGCAGTATTGGATTCGCCCGGCATCTCTGACTGCTGCGGCTAAAAAGGATGAAATTGCGGAGCTCTTTGATAAATTCAATTCAGTTCCCTACGATGACCGGATAAACAGAAAGGCCTCAATTAGTGATATCCGCAGGGGTTACCTGGAAGATTTCCTGCGGGACAGCAAAAGTTCATTGCTCAATGATATTAACATGCGGACCATGGAGGAGCTCCTGGTCTCCCTGGAGGTTGCGGACGAGACGGATACGGAGCTGAATATCCGCAATATCGGTGTCCTCATGTTCGCGGAAAGGCCGGATAAGCTGATTCCGGGCGCACAGATTGATTTGGTGAAATTCAATACAGCAGAAGCGGAAGGGTCCGATGACTTCATCGAAAAGACATTTTACGGTCCTATATGGAAACAGGTTCGGGATGTGCTGGATTATATCAGGACCAATGTGATTGAAGAAAAGGTCATCAAGATACAGGGAAAGGCGGAAGCGGAGCGGTATTTCAACTATCCATATAACGCATTGGAGGAGGCAGTGGTCAACGCCGTATTCCATAAGTCGTATCGGGAGCCGGAGCCTGTGGAAATCAGGATATATGTGGACCGTATCATGGTCATCAACTATCCGGGATTAGCAAAATGGATTGATTTGGGAAAGTTTGTATCAGGCAGAGCAAAGGCACGGAAATATAGGAACAGAAGGATTGGGGAGCTGTTCAAGGAAATCGATCTGTCAGAGAAACAGGGAACGGGAATCACCAAAATCCTGAGGGAATTAAGTAAAAACGGTTCGCCGAATCCCGAATTCGATATGGATGAGGACAGGACATACCTGGAAACAATCCTTTACATTCAAAAAGTATTCAATCCGAAGCTTAAAGTGAGCGATAAAGTGAGCGATAAAGTGAGCGATAAAGTGAGCGATAAACTGAGCGATAAAGAAAAAATGTTCTACCACTTGTTGCTCCGCGCTTTTGTAGAGAGGGAATTCGTCACCACGAAAACCATGTCTGAAATAACCGGCATGGCAGAATCCACCACCAGGCGTTATCTGCTCCGGTTCCGGAATCTGGGCGTCATCCGTCCGGACGGAAAGAACCGGGGGACAAAATATTATTTATCCGTCCGCTGAATCGGACAAAAGAGGTGCAAGCATGAATAAGTTAATGAAGTATCTGAGCGATTACAAGAAGGAGTCCGTCCTGGCGCCGCTGTTCAAGCTGCTGGAGGCCTTCTTCGAGCTGCTGGTGCCCCTGGTCATGGCCAGCATCATCGACCGTGGCATCAATGCGGGGGGCGCAGGCGGGGCTGACACGGCCCATATCTGGCGCATGGGGCTCTGTCTGCTGGCGCTGGCGGTAGTAGGGCTGGTGTCCTCCATCACGGCCCAGTTCTTCGCGGCCAAGGCGGCGGTGGGATTCTCCGCAAAGCTGCGACAGGCCCTGTTCGACCATATTCAGGGACTGGATTTCACCAATATCGACAAGGCCGGGACCTCCACCATGATCACCCGCATGACCAGCGACGTGAACCAGATCCAGTCCGGTGTGAACCTGGTGCTGCGGCTGTTCCTGCGATCCCCCATCATCGTCTTCGGAGCCATGATCATGGCCTTTACCATCGACGTGAAGAGCGCACTGGTGTTCGTGGTGGCCATTCCACTGCTGGCCATCGTGGTCTTCGGCATCATGATCTGGACCATGCCTCTGTATAAAAAAGTCCAGGCCAATCTGGATAAGGTGCTGGGAATCACCAGGGAGAACCTGACAGGCGTCCGTGTCATCAGAGCCTTCCACCAGGAGGAAGTGGAGGAGGGGCGCTTCCGGGGATTTACCAAAGCATTGGCGGACAGCCAGATCTTCGTGGGGAAGATCAGCGCCGTCATGAATCCCGTTACTTATGTAATCGTCAACGGAGCCATCATTTTCCTGATTTATATCGGAGCCGTCCAGGTGAACGTGGGGAACCTGACCCAGGGCGAAGTGGTGGCCATCATCAACTACATGTCCCAGATTCTGGTGGAGCTGGTGAAGCTGGCCAACCTGATTATCACGGTGACAAAGGCTTTGGCCTGCGCGGACCGGGTGGCCGGAGTGTTCGAAATCCGGAATCAGGAGAGGACTGCGGCAACTGGAATTTCAGAGGGAATGGGCGGAGCCAAAGCGCCGGATTCCGCCGGGAGGGCGCAGGGAGCCGGAGCTGCCAGCCTGGACGTGGGCGGCACGCCTTTCCTGCATTTTGACCATGTATCCCTGACCTACGCAGGCGCAGGGGCCGAGACACTGCACGACATCGACTTCACCGTGAACAGAGGCGAGACTATCGGCGTCATCGGCGGCACCGGCTCCGGCAAGTCATCCCTTGTAAACCTCATTCCCGGCTTCTACCCGGTGACGGGCGGACATTTACGCCTGGAGGGCAGGGACATCGCCCAGATTCCGGAAGACGAGCTGCGGGGCATGGTGGGCATGGTGCCCCAGAAAGCGGTGCTCTTCAAGGGAACCATCCGAAGCAACCTCCAGTGGGGCAAGCCCGATGCCACGGAAGAGGAGATGTGGCAGGCCATCGACACCGCCCAGGCCAGGGAGGTAGTGGAAGGGAAACGGGGCAAACTGGATGCCGAAATCGCCCAGAACGGCAAGAACCTCTCCGGCGGCCAGAGGCAGCGCCTGACCATCGCCAGGGCGCTGGTGCGCAGCCCCCGGATACTGATCCTGGACGACAGCGCCTCCGCTCTGGACTACGCCACGGATGCAAAGCTTCGGACTGCCATCCGCGGCCTGGAGGGCGGAACCACCACCTTCATCGTCTCCCAGCGCGCCTCTTCCATCCGCCATGCGGACAAAATCGTGGTGCTGGATGACGGCGAGATGGCGGGCATCGGAACCCATGACGAACTTTTGGAGAATTGTGAAGTGTACAGAGAGATCTACTTCTCCCAGTACCCGGAGGAGCGGCTGAAAGCGGCGGGTGCGGGGAACGGAACAAGCGGAAACAGAAGCGACAGAGAGAAGGGAGGCCAGAGCCATGGCAGCAGATAAAGCACAGACAAATAAAAACGGGCAGTCCAGCCAGATGGCCGCCATGCGTCAGGTGCTGCGCTACATACGTAGATACTGGCTGATGGTGGGCTTCTCCCTGGCGCTGGCGGCGGTGACCGTGGTGCTCACCCTCTACGTGCCGATTCTCACGGGAGACGCGGTGGATCTGCTCCTGGGAGAGGGCATGGTGGCTTTCCCGGCAGTCTTCTCGATCATGAAGAAAATCGGCATCGCCGTGGCCGTGGCGGCCCTGTCCCAGTGGGTGATGAACACCTGCAACAACCATATCACCTACCATGTGGTGAAGGACATCAGAGAGGACGCTTTCGAGAAGCTGGAGAAGCTCCCCCTGAAATACCTGGATGCCCACGCCTACGGTGACATCGTCAGCCGGGTGGTGGCGGACGTGGACACTTTCGCGGACGGCCTGCTCATGGGCTTCACCCAGCTTTTCACAGGTGCGCTGACGATTATCGGCACCCTGATCTTCATGATGGTCACCAATGTGCCCATCGCGCTGGTGGTGGTGTGCATCACCCCGGTGTCCTTCCTGGTGGCCAGATTCATCGCCACAAGGACTTACTCCATGTTCAAGCTACAGTCGGAGATTCGGGGAGAGCAGACGTCCCTGATAGAGGAGACCATAGGAAACCAGAAGATTGTGAAGACCTTCTCCAGGGAGGAGGCGGTGAAGAGCCAGTTCGGGGAGATCAACGACAGGCTCCAGGGCTGCTCCCTGCAGGCGATTTTCTTCTCCTCCATCACCAATCCCGCCACCCGCTTCGTCAACAGCCTGGTGTACGCGGGCGTGGGCATCTTCGGCGCTTTCGTGGCCATCCGGGGCGGCATCAGCGTAGGGCGGCTGTCCTGCTTCTTGAGCTATGCCAACCAGTACACGAAGCCCTTCAACGAGATATCCGGCGTGGTGACGGAGCTCCAGAACGCCCTGGCCTGCGCTGCCAGAATCTTCGAGCTCATAGGCGAGGAGCCTCAGGTGCCGGATGCGGAGGACGCGAAAGCGCTCACGGATGCCCGGGGAAACGTGGCCCTGGAGAACGTCTATTTCAGCTATGTGCCTGAGCGGAAGCTCATTGAAAATTTCAACCTCACGGTGAAGCCCGGTCAGCGGGTGGCCATCGTAGGCCCCACCGGCTGCGGCAAGACCACGGTGATCAATCTGCTGATGCGCTTCTACGACGTGGACAGCGGGCAGATCAAAGTGGACGGCACGGATATCCGGGACATCACCAGAGGGAGCCTGCGCACCAGCTACGGCATGGTGCTCCAGGAGACCTGGCTGCGCAGCGGCACCATCCGGGACAATATCCGCATGGGAAAGCCGGAGGCCACCGAGGAAGAGGTGGTGCAGGCAGCCAAGGCGGCCCACGCCCACAGCTTCATCAAGCGTCTGCCGAAGGGCTACGACACTGTAATCACCGAGGACGGCGGCAGCCTGTCCCAGGGCCAGAAGCAATTGCTGTGCATCGCCAGGGTGATGCTCTGCCTGCCGCCCATGCTGATTCTGGACGAGGCCACATCCTCCATCGATACCCGCACGGAGATGCGGATCCAGAACGCCTTCGCCCGGATGATGGAGGGCAGGACCAGCTTCATCGTGGCCCACAGGCTCTCCACCATCCAGGAGGCGGACATCATCCTGGTGATGAAGGACGGCAACATCATCGAACAGGGCAGCCATCAGGCGCTGCTGGAGCAGAAGGGATTTTACTCTACGCTGTACCATTCCCAGTTTGAGGGCTAAGTGCGCAAAGATTTTCTAAGCGGCCAAGAGGGGGCATACCCCACCTCTTTAGGACGCCCGCTAAGAAAATCTAAATTGCGCACAGAAGAATACCAAAAGTGCGGGCATTCTTCCGGATTTGCACCAGGTTATTGGCTGTTTGTGCTGCGGCATATTTGAAAGCTGTCGGATAGCTTTGCTCTGTCCGGCAGTTTTTCCATAGACGGAGGAGCGGGATAGGAGGAGTGGGATGGTTTACACAGTTACGTTCAATCCTTCACTGGATTACATCGTCTCGGTAGCGGATTTCCGGCTGGGCCTGACCAACAGGACGGACTCGGAAGCGATCTTGCCGGGAGGGAAGGGCCTGAATGTCTCCATGGTCCTGCGCAACCTGGGGGTGGACAGCAGGGCCCTGGGATTTGTGGCAGGGTTCACGGGGGAGGAGATTGTCCGCCGGGTGGAGGAGATGGGCGTGAAGTCCGATTTCATCCGGCTCCGGGAAGGGATTTCCAGAATCAACCTGAAGCTGAAATCCATTGACGGCACGGAGATCAACGGCCGCGGCCCCCGAATCGGCAGGGAGGCTGTGGGGGAACTGATGGAGAGGCTCGATGCTCTGGGGGAGGGAGATGTGCTGGTGCTGGCGGGAAGCATCCCCGGCTCCATGCCGGACGAGACCTATGGGAAAATCATGGAGAGGCTGGCCGGGAGAGGCGTGATGACTGTGGTGGACGCCACGAAGAATCTTCTGATGAATGTGCTGGAGTATGGGCCTTTCCTGGTGAAGCCCAACAACCATGAGCTGGGCGAAATCTTCGGCGTGGAACTCAGGGACAGGGAGGAGGCCATACCCTATGCGCAGAGGCTCAGGGAGCTGGGGGCCGTGAACGTCCTGGTGTCCATGGCCGGTCAGGGCGCGGTCCTGGCGGCGGGGGACGGAGAAGTTTACGCTGCCTCTGCCCCCAGGGGGAAACTGGTCAACGGCGTGGGCGCAGGCGACTCCATGGTAGCAGGCTTCCTGGCGGGATGGATGGAAAGGAATGACTACAGACATTCCTTCCGCATGGGGATAGCCGCCGGAAGCGCAAGCGCGTTTTCGGAGCTGCTGGCCACCGGAGAGGAAGTCATGGATTTATACAGGCAGATGGCAGGCTCAAGGATGGAAGGGTTTGGGGACAGAAGGACTTGAGGACAGAAGGAAACGCTACCGGAGGTGGGGCAGAGATGCGGGTATATCATGGAAAGAGCGTATGCGGCGGAATCGCCATAGGCAAGGTATCTGTGTACGGCAGGCCGGAGGGCCGCGTAGAGCAGGAAGAGGCGCAGAACCAGGAAGCGGAGATCTGCCGTTACCGGGAGGCCGCCGGGATAGCCTTGGAGCAGTTGGACGGGCTGTATGAAAAGGCCCTGCGTCAGGTGGGGGAGGCCGAAGCGTCCATCTTCGAGATTCACCGGATGATGCTGAAGGACAGCGAATTCCAGGGCTCCATAGAGAACATCATCCACACCCTGTCTGTCAACGCGGAATACGCCGTAGCCCGGACGGCGGAGAATCTGGAGCAGAAGTTCCAGGCCTGTGAGGACGCCTATATGAGAGAACGCGCCGCCGACATAAAGGATATCGCCCGGCGCCTGCTGGCCATCCTCCAGGACCGGGAGGAGGAGAGGGTTCAGGTGGAGGAGCCGGTGATCCTCCTGGCGGACGACCTTGCCCCCTCCCAAACGGTGCAGCTCGACACAAGCCAGGTCCTGGCTTTCGTCACTGCCCGAGGCTCCCTGAACTCCCATACCGCCATCCTGGCCAGGACCATGGGAATCCCGGCCCTGGTGGGTACGGACATTCCTCTGGACGAAAGCCTGGACGGCAGGCCGGGCATCGTGGACGGCGCTGCGGGCATGCTCTATATCGACCCGGACCGGGAGACCTGTGCCAGGATGCAGAAAGCCCTGGAGGAGGAAAAGGAGAAAAAAGAGCTCCTTTGGACCCTGAAGGGCAAAGCGAACCTTACCCTTGACGGTCGGAGCATCCAGCTACATGCCAATATCGGGAGTATCAAAGACCTGGACCTGGTATTGCAGAATGATGCCGACGGAATCGGACTGTTCCGCAGCGAATTCATTTACCTGGAGCGCACCAGCTTTCCCACCGAGGAAGAACAGTTTCGGATCTACCGTACCGTGGCCGAGACCATGGGCGGAAAGCGGGCGATCATCCGCACCCTTGACATCGGAGCGGACAAACAGTGCGCCTATTTCGGGATGGAAAAGGAAGAGAATCCAGCCCTGGGCTGCTGGGCCATCCGCATCTGCCTGACCAGAACGGAAATCTTCAAGACCCAGCTGCGGGCCCTGCTGCGGGCAAGCGCATACGGGAGGCTGGCCATCATGTACCCCATGATCACCAGCGTGAAGGAGGTGCGCAGAATCAGGGAAATCGTGGAGGAGGTAAAGGCAGAGCTGGAGGCCCAGGGCCTGCCTCAAGGCCATCCGGAGCAGGGCATCATGATAGAGACCCCGGCCGCCGCGGTGATCAGCGATCTGCTGGCCAGAGAGGTGGACTTCTTCAGCATCGGGACCAACGACCTGACCCAGTATATGCTGGCGCTGGACAGACAGAACCAGTCCCTGGACGAATTCCGAGACGCCCACCATCCCGCGGTGCTGCGGATGATTGAGCTGACAGTGGAAAATGCCCACAGGGCCGGAATCCGGGTGGGAATCTGCGGAGAGCTGGCGGCTGACCCGGAGCTGACCGGGGAATTCCTGGCCATGGGCGTGGACGAGCTTTCCGTAGCGCCGGAGAGGATCCTGCCGCTGCGCAAGGCCATACGGGAGACAGACGTCTCCGAATATATCCGCACCCGTTAAAGCCGACATGCCCCAGACGCGGGCGGAAACTATCCCAATTCGATGGCGGATTCGGCGGCTGGAGATAGAAAAGAACACGCAAAAAGAATCGGCCGAACGGGCAGGCAAAGCCGAAGCCGGTACTTATACTGCACACCGGTTAAATTTGCAGCGCAACCCGACTGCAGACCGCCAGCCAAGTGCTTTCCCGGAGACGCCACTGTAAATTCTGGCGGTCTGCAGTATAAGGATTCGCCCCGATCCGCCGATATACATTATGGATTCTAATTGTACGCACATATCCACATTTCAAAAATGGGAGGGGCAGCCATGAGAGTACAGAACAACATAACCGTCTTCAGCGGGGATACCCGGAACAATGCCGAGGCAGAATGGACCAAGAAAGAGGGGACGTACAGCTACGACCAGAAGAGCAGGTCCGTATACGCCGGGAATTTCCTGAAGGAGTTCCCTCTGCGGGAGAAGATCCAGCAGAAGAAGGCGGAAGCCCAGCAGCGCGCCATGAAGATCGTTGGGGATGCCTGGGACGCGGACAAAGTGATAGATAACGAAATCATGCAGCGCCAGGAGCGCATCGGGGAGCTGAGGGAAGACAACAAAGACGCTATGGAGAGCCTGAAGGAATTCCGCCAGATGGAGGAAGACCTGCGGGAGGGATACGGCGTGGCGGCTGACAGTGAGGAACAGATGGATCTGGAGCTTATGAAGCGCAACGCCCTGGGCCAGAAGCTCACTGAGGAGGAGAAGGAGCGCCTGGCCGAAATCCGGGAGAACGGGATGACGGACTACCAGACCCGGGCCCTGGAACTCGATAAGGTGGCTTCCTATTATCGGAAGGTAATCGCGGAAAATAACATATTGGCGGCTGAAGAGTCGGATGTGATTCAAGATATCCGGGCGGAGCGGAATAAATACCATCCCATGCTGGACGCCCAGGAGCAGGCGGAGGACGTGCTGGCGGCTGCCCGGGAGGAGATTATCGGCATCGTGGAGGAAGATGCCAAGGAGCACCTGGACGAAGAGCAGGAGGAGCGGGAGGAGCAGGCCGAGGCCATCGAGGAGAAGAGGGAAGAGCAGGAGGAGATTCTGGAGAAGCGGGAAGAGAGGGAAGAGGAGCTGGATGAGCTCATAGAAGATATGCCCGTGGAAGAGATGACCGACCTGAGCCAGACCATAGACGAGGTCAAGCAGCAGATCCAGAAGGTGCTGAATGAGGTGAACCTCCTGGACGAGGACATCAAGGGCGCCCAGGTGGATTTGAACGCCTGACGGGAAAGAGCGCTGCCCGGGAACGCCGTGGCAGGGAGGCGCTGCTTCGCCGGAAGGCGGGGGAACTGCAGAATCGCCGGTCAGAGCGAAGCCGCAGATAGAATCAGTACATGTGCTGCGGACATCCCGCCGGAGGAATAGCGGGGATGGGGCAGCAGGCAAGGGCAGGGCCTGAAGCCTTTCAGGTCATCTGACGGAACAGAGACGAAGGGGGCATGACATGAACATACAGAGCAACATCACGATTTTTACAGGGGACACCCAGAGCCGCAGCCAGGCGGAGAGGGCCGGGGCAGACCGGAACACCCAGGATTCAAAGGGAAAGAGCGCGACCTTTTACGCCGGGAACCTGCTGACAGAATTCCCCTTGCGGGACAGACTGCAGCAGCGCCGGGCCCAGGCCCAGGAGCGGGCCATGAAGATTGTGGGCGATACCTGGGACGGGGACAGGATGATTGACGGGCAGATCCAGGAGAGCAGGGACCGCCTGAGGGAGTTGCGCTCCACCTATAAGGATGCCCAGGACAGCATCCGGGCCCTGGAGGCAAAGAGCGATGAATGGGCGGCCTATTATGAGGTGGATCCCGACAGCCAGGAACAGCAGGATCTGGAGCTTTTGAAAAAGGAGCAGGCCTCCCAGCAGCCCTGGACGGGCGTCCAGTTGACGAGAGAGGAAGAGGCGGAGCTGGCTGCAATCAAGGACAAGGGGATCACGGAGTACCAGAAGGTTCAGCTTGAGGTGAACGACGAGGCGCTGATTCATCAGAAGACAGCATTTTTCACAGGCCGGAACATCGAGAAGGAAAATGCCGTCATCCGGGGCATCCGGCTGGAACGCCTGAAGAGAGACCCCATGGTGAAGGCCCGGAAGGAGGCGGACCAGGTCATGGAAGCCGCCCGGGACGAGGCCATCGGCATGATTGTGGAGGAGGCCAAAGAGCATATCGACCAGGAGCAGGAGAAGAAGGAAGAGGAAGCCGAGGCCATCGAGGAGAAGAAGGAAGAGCAGGAGGAGGTCCTGGAGAAGCGCCGGGAGGATGAGGAAGAGCTGGAAGAGCTCATGAAGGATATGCCCCTGGAGGAGATGTCCGACTTAAAGAACGCCCAGACGGAGATCCAGCAGGAAATCCAGAACCTGGTCAGCAAGATGAACCTGGTGGCGGAGGACATCAAGGGCGCGAAGGTGGACACCAACGTATAAAGGAAAAGCGAAAATGCCATGGGGAGGAGGGGTCTCGTGGCATTTTTCAAGGAGATAAAAATGAGGAAGTCAGTTCGGGAAATAGTTGTGATGACAGCCGCCACATTGATAATCGCGGCAGCGGTTTTCTTCTTTCTGATACCCAGCCATGCGGCGGTCAGTTCAGTGTCCGGCCTGGCTATAGTATTGTCGAATTTCGTTCCGCTGTCGGTATCAGCCATTACCATGGTTCTGAATGTGGCCCTGCTGATAGCCGGTTTTTTGTTGTGCGGGCATGAGTTTGGGTTTAAGACGGTATATACGTCTATCCTTCTGCCTGTTTTTATTGGGTTTTTTGAGCTCGTTTTCCCGCAGAACGCATCGATTTCCGGGGATGCCGTGCTGGACGTGGCTTGCTATATCTTCACGGTGAGCATCGGACTGAGCATCCTGTTCAACATGAACGCGTCTTCCGGAGGCCTGGACATCGTAGCGAAGATACTGAACAGATATCTGCACATGGATCTGGGCAAGGCCATGAGCATGAGCGGGATGCTGGTAGCGCTGAGTTCGGCCTTTGTGTACGATAAGAAGACAGTGGTCTTAAGTGTCCTGGGAACGTATCTCAACGGGATGGTGCTGGATCACTTTATCTTCGGGCAGAACATGAAGAGACGGGTCTGCATCATCTCAAAGGAAAAAGAGGAGGAAATCCGCCACTGGATCGTGCATACGCTGAAAAGCGGCGCTACGATCTACCAGGCGAAAGGGGCCTACGAAGGTACGGTACGGGATGAAATCATTACCATCGTGGACAAAAACGAGTACCAGAAGCTGATGCAGTATATCGGTCAGGTAGACCCGTCGGCGTTCATCACTGTCTATAATGTAAGCGACATGCGCTACATCCCAAAGAACCGGTCCGGAAGAGGTGACGGATGAGCGGGGCGGATTTGGAGGTATGAAAAACGGAACCCCATACTCTGTGAGATTCCGCATACATCAATCAAAGCGATAGACGGGACTCGAACCCGCGATTTCCACCTTGGCAAGGTGGCGCTCTACCAACTGAGCCACTATCGCAAACAATATTTATGTTCCCTACGAGAATAAAGTATACTACGGAAATATCTATCTGTCAATCTTTTTTTGAAAAATTTTGAAAAATTTCTTCCGGGATTTTGCAGTCTTTTTTCGAGGGCAGAAAATAAACAAATATATGCTGGCAATCATGACTTTATGGTAGTATAATAGGGCATGTGCCGTTGAGGTTCAAGAAAGTGCAGAGAGGATAGATTTGGTCTATGGGCGAGAAGAGCAGGGCGTTCGATACCGGAAAGAGCCAGACGAAATATGCGCTGGCTGCGTTTCTGGCAATCGTGCTTTTTGTCATCATCTATAAATATACCTTAAATGAACTGGGCAGCCTGGAGCTGAACGATTTGCAGGAGCACACGGCCCACGCGGAGGATATCTATCTGGACAGGCTTTGGAGCGCCTGGTTGAAGCTGCCATATCTGTTTTGGCATTTGTGCGTGAAGGGATGCATCAAATTTCTGGTGATGCCTGTGGAGGAAGCGGCGGCGTTTGTCTGCGGAGGGTTCGCGCTGCTCAATTATTATGCCACCTTCTATCTGCTGGACCGTACTGTGTCGAAGCTGACAGGGCGGGATGCGGGGCTTATGTCCGGCGCAGCGGCCGGAATGCTTGGCCTGGTGCAGCCCCTGTACATGCGTTGGTTCAACCCGTTCCAATATGAGGGGCAGTTCTCCATCAATCCTATGTTCAACCCCACGCATTCGGCCGTAAAGCCTATCGGCCTGCTCTGCTTCATGGCGGCGGTGGATTTGATATTGCGCTATAAAGAAAAGGACGGCCTGTATTTTAGCGGAATCAGGAGGGTGAAATGGCTGTATGCGCTCTTTGCCGTGCTCCTCCTTTTCTCAGCCTTTACGAAACCCACCTTCATGTTCATGCTTCTGCCGGCGGGGGCCTTGTATCTGCTGGCGGAGTTGGCGGTGTCTCTGTGCAGAAAGGATGGGGACGCGAAAAAGGTGTGGGGCTTTATGTGGAGGATGGCCTGTGCGGCAATGCCTTCGCTGCTGTATCTTTTGATTGAATATGGGGCTTTCTATCTATGGGGAGGGAAGGAGTCCGGTACGCATGTGGCCATCTATCCTTTTCTGGAGGCATGGCGGCTCTATTCTCCCAGCGTGCCGAAATCAGTGGTGCTGTCTATGGCATTTCCGATTTGGATGGTAGCCACGAACTGGAGGTATTTCGTAGATTCCGTGGAGGGAAGGCTGAGCGCCGTGTGCTATGCGGCGGGCACGCTGGAATTCTGTTTCGTGGTGGAGACGGGCGGCAGATTAGAGCACCTGAATTTCGCGTGGTGCATGATGTCGGGGATGCTGCTCATATGGGCTATCTGTGCCGCCAGGCTGGTAGCGGTTACCGTTTCTTGCAAACCTGGCAAATGGCAGGGCCTGAAGGTCACTTTTGGATGGATGCTCCTGGCGCTGCATCTGTTCAGCGGACTATACTACATCAGCCCCGCTCAGTACATTATTTAGAGGCAGCCAAAAGCTTCCTGCGCAGATAATCGGAAAGACGTCTTTCTATAAGTGCCCAACTGATTATAGCTAAGCAGATGCTGACGGCGAAAGCCACTGCCACGCCGAAGAATGCGCGGGGGCTGGGGGCAGAGAAGTCGAAGACGAATCTGTCCAGTGCCATGACAGGGTAGTAATGCACCAGATAGAGGGAGAAGCTGATATCGCCAAGCCGGACAAAAGGGCTTGGCGTTTTTCGATTTTGACCATGGTCATGGCACAGGCCCACAAGGAAAGCGCACAGCACCATGAGCATGGCCGGCAGACCCCATCTGAGAGGCCGGAGGAACCCCAGAATATTGACGGTTCTTTTCGTGACCAACAGCCCGAGGAAGCCTGCCAGAAGGCCCAGGATGCCTGCCGCACCGAAAAAGCCGGGAAGCCGTTCCGCCTGATGCCGCCTGTAGAGGCCCCATGAGACATAATAGCAGAGCATGCCGAAGATGAACTCCAGCATCACGGGATTTCCATAGAAAGCCAGGAATGCGCAGGGGGCTGGCGCCAGATGGGCCATTGCAACGAATCCCGCCAGGAACAGGCCGCAGAGCAGCCCGCGGAACCGGTGGCTGATGCGCATGGCAATCATGAACAGTATGTAGAAGAAGATTTCGCAGTTTACCGTCCAGCCGATGCGCAGGAGCGGCTGGATTGTTCCTCCGCCGATGTCGAAGGGGATGAAGAGCAGGCTTTTCAGGAGAAAGACAGGATTCGCCCGGGTCTGCTCGAACATGCCCGGAAACAGCAGCAGGAGCAGGAAGGTGCCCGCTGTCATCAGGTAGTACAGGGGGAGGATACGGATCAGCCTTTTTCGCAGGAAATGCCTGCCTCCGCCGTGGGTGGAGAACATGATCATGAAGCCGCTGATGCAGAAAAAGATGTCCACGCCGAAAGCGCCGCAGTTCAGGAAGCGGACGTGCTCCAGCACGATGAAGAGCGCCGTGACGCCCCGCAGCGCCTGGATGCTGTCAAAATGCATCTGATGAAAATCCGGTAGCTGAGCTTTCATGAAATCCCTCGTCCTTTCCTGGCAGATATGTCCCACCCATTGTAGCACATTGCGTGGGGCGGGGCAATGGGAGACATCTTAAGATTTTCTCCACTTTTTCCTTGCGCTGGATGGAATATCATAATAAAATGGAAATATATCAAGATTTTTGCTGTACCGTAAAGCCGCGAGGGCGCACGAGAGGAAATTTCATGAGTGCACTTTCGAATGAAAATTATCTCTCCGGGGTGTGCGCCGAAGTGGCTTTGCCC